>CALWBS010000104.1 GCA_944376135.1 uncultured Enterocloster sp. | reverse complement strand
CGGTAAGCCGCAATGATTCCTCGGGAGGAATTTACGATGGCTCCCAATCCATCCTCGTTAAAACAGGGCTTTAAATCCTCCGCCGTGCCGCCCTGGGCGCCGTAGCCCGGCACCAGGAAATAGGTATTGGGCATAAGCGCGCGAAGAACCCGGCTCATTTCCGGGTAGGTGGCGCCCACCACGGCGCCCACATTGCTGTAGTCCCCGTCCATGGAATCCTTTCCCCACTCTACGACCTTCTCTGCCACCCACTCATAGAGGGGCCGCCCGTCAATGAGCCGGTCCTGGAACTCGCCGCTGGAGGGGTTGGAGGTCTTCACAAGGATAAAAATGCCCTTATCATTCGCATTGCAGGCTTCTACAAAGGGCTTGACCCCGTCCGTACCAAAATAGGGATTCACCGTGAGAAAATCCGTCCCAAAGCCCTGAAATACATTTTCCCCTACCTGCACCTTGCCGATATGGGCAGCCGCATACGCCGCGGAGGTGGAACCAATGTCCCCGCGCTTGGCGTCGCCGATCACCACAAGCCCTTTCTCCTGGCAGTAATCCACAGTCTTTTTGTACACCGCCAGGCCCGGAAGACCGAACTGCTCGTACATGGCAATCTGGGGCTTTACCGAGGGAATCAGATCCCAGGTGTGGTCCACAATCTCCTTATTAAACTGCCAGATGGCCTCCGCCGCGCCCTCTAAGGTCTCGCCGTGCTCCTCAAAAGCCTTCGCCTTCACATGCTCCGGCACATAAGAGAGCATAGGATCCAACCCCACGCAGATAGGGGCCTTGGTCTTCCGTATCTTTGCAATTAACTGCTGTATCATAACATCCTCCTTTTTTAACGGGCCAGCATGACGGTGCCGTTTTTCTTTTCCCGCCATCCTGAATGGTTACCCCCATTCTAGCATAGAAGGATGGCGCTTTCAAGCCGGAAAAGAAGGCCCGAGAGAATGCCCAAGAGAGAACGCTTCCGATTTCAAAGCAAAAGGTAAAAATACCGCCCCCAGCCGTTTCCTTCTATACCGCTGCCTGTATAAGCCCGCAATTTGCATTTTGTGATTGCAGACCGCTGTCTAAACTGGTACACTAGAGCGTGTCTAAGACCTGCAAAGCTCAATATCAAAAAGGAGGGCCGCTCACTATGCGCACCGTCATCGAACATGCCTGGGTCCTAACTATGGATCCGGAAAATACCTGCTACAAAGATGGGTATATTATTATAGAAGATACCAAAATTTTAAAAGCCGGGGAAGGCCCCGCACCGCTGAGGGGAGACCGCTGCATTGACGCTGGCGGCGCCATACTCCTGCCGGGCATGGTCAATGTCCACTGCCATGTGCCCATGATTCCTTTCCGCACCATGGGGGACGACTGCCAAGACCGGCTGCGCCGATTTCTCTTTCCCTTGGAAGAGAAGGCTATGACCCCTGCGCTTGTGTACTGGGCCTCTCTCTACGGCATTGCCGAGATGCTATTGTCAGGCATCACCACCTTCCTCGACATGTATTACTTTGAAGAGCAGGCTGCCGAGGCCTGCGACAAAGCCGGCATCCGAGGCATTTTGGGCGAGACCGTGATCGGTCAGAAAACATGCGACAGCAAAGCGCCCTATGGCGGACTGATTTATGGTGAAGAATTCATCCAAAAATGGCAGGGACATCCCCGCATCACTCCCATGGTCTGCCCTCATGCCACCAACACAAGTGCGCCGGAGTATCTGCAGAGGACCTTCGCCCTGTGTGAAAAATACCATACTCCCTTCACCCTCCACGCCAGCGAGATGGATTATGAGATGGAGGAATTTTCCAAAAACTATCATATGACCCCTACTGCCTTTCTGGACAGCCTGGGACTCCTGGCACCGAGAACCCTCCTCGCTCACTGCATCCACATGACGCCGGAGGATCTGGATCTTGTTGCCGCAAAGGGTGCGTCGGTTGCCCACTGCATTGGCTCCAACACAAAAGCCGGAAAGGGCGTAGCCCCTGTCAAGGGAATGACAGAGCGCGGCATACCCGTGGGTTTAGGTACAGACGGTCCCTCCTCCGGAAACACCCTGAGCATGTTTACCCAGTTCCGTCTCTTTGCCTCCTTCCACAAGACAGCCAACCATGACCGAAGCCTTTTTACCGCCCGCGACATTGTCCGTCTGGGAACAGCCGGAGGCGCAAGGGCTTTAGGGATGGAAAACCTGATCGGCTCCATTGAACCGGGACGTGAAGCCGACCTTGTCATGGTGGAGCGCGGCTCCGTCAACATGTTCCCCTGCTACAATCCCTATTCCGCCCTGGTATACTCTGCCGAGCGTGCTAATGTATCCCGGGTGTGGGTAGCCGGTCAGGAGCTGGTAAAGGACGGAGTCCTTACCCAAATGGATTTGAATGAAATACGCCGCCGCCTCTGGGAAAATATGGGGGATTTCATAAAAAAATCCCAGGAATTTTCTGCAATTATCTGATGCGTGTTGACAATCCGGCGCGTAGATGTTAAGATTGTTTTATAAATTATATAAATATATTAATATTTATTAATAAGTAATTCTAATATGTATTCATTACTGAAGAAAGGAGGCGGGCCAGTGAAAAAAAATGCGGTAAAAATCGGATGGCTCATGGTTCTCCCCGGCTGTCTGTTCGTGGTATTCTTCATGCTGGTTCCCTTATTTTTGCTGATCTTCCGAACATTTTTTAATGAGGGCGGCACATTCACCTTGAGCGGCTATTTTGAAATGTTCTCCAGCACGTATTTCAAGCAGGTTTTTTTAAGAAGTGTTAAACTGAGCCTGATCAGCACAGCGATCTGTGCCGTTTTGGGATTCCCCACGGCCTACTACATCGCAAAATATTCTAAAAATAAAGGGGTTCTCATGGCCCTGGCAGTCTTCCCCATGTTCACCAGCCCGGTTATCCGTTCCTTCAGCTGGATTGTCCTTTTGGGAAAAAAGGGAATTGTCAATTCCTTCCTGGTGTCCATCGGCCTGTTTGACCGCCCGGTAAGTATTTTATACAATGAGGTATCCATGACCATTGGATTCATCCAGCTTTTCATGCCCCTCATGATCCTCTCTCTGATCGGTGTCATCGAGCATATACCGGAGGATCTGAACTTGGCAGCGGGAAGCCTGGGCGCTACCCGCATAGGAACCTTCCGTCATGTGATCCTTCCCTTAAGCATCCCTGGCTTGGTTACAGGCTGCGTCCTGGTATTTACCGGCTGCCTCACAGCCTACACCACCCCCCAGCTTCTGGGCGGTACGGACACCCGTGTGCTGGCCACCATGATTTACCAGTACGCTATGTCCCTGGGAGACTGGACACAAGCCTCGATTGTGGCGGTTGTCATGATTGTAGTTACCATCTGCGTTTCATCCGGCATCAACGGCATCAGCCGCCGGCTGAATCCTACGATTTAAGCCTGCATGCGCCCTAAGCAGGACATTCACTGTTAGAAAAGGAGTTTTTTATGGCACTGTTAGAGCTTACCAATATCACAGCAGGGTATGACAAAAATGTTATATTAAAAAATCTGAATCTCCAGGTAGAGAAGGGAGAGCTTCTTTCCCTGCTGGGCTCCAGCGGATGCGGCAAGACCACTACCCTTCGCCTGATCGCCGGATTTTCTTCTCCCATGGAAGGGAAATTTCTCTTCAATGGTAAGGACTACACGCATATGCCCCTGCACAAACGCAATTTTGGCTTTGTGTTCCAGAGCTATGCCCTCTTTCCCCACATGACCATTTATGACAATGTGGCCTTTGGGCTTAAGATGCGCGGCTGTGATGCGTCCAGCATGAAAACCCAGGTTATGGAGGCTTTGGAGCTTGTGGATCTAAAGGGCTACGAGACCCGTTATCCCAAGGAGCTCTCCGGCGGGCAGCGCCAGAGAGTAGCGCTGGCTCGGGCGCTGGTGATAAAGCCGGATCTCCTGCTCATGGACGAGCCCCTCTCTAATCTTGACGCTAAGCTCCGGGTAAAGATGCGCGTGGAGATCCGAAAGCTGCAGCAGCAATTCGGCATCACAGCTATCTATGTGACCCACGACCAGGAGGAGTGCTTCGCCATCTCCGACAAGGTAGCTATCATGAACCAGGGCGTCATCGAACAGCTTGATACTCCCGGCATGATTTATAATCATCCCAGCACCGAATTTATCGCCCGCTTTGTGGGCTTTGAAAATTTCATCGATATTGCCTCCGCCGAGGGCGGATACCGCGGAAAAGACGGTTCCTTCTTCCAGGTGGACACTCCAAAAAAGGAAGGGGCGCGCAGAGCCTGCATTCGCCCGGAGGATATTACTATCGCGCCGTTAGGCACCTCCCTTCCCAATCCGCTGGAGGGAGATGTGATGGTAGAAACCTTCCTCGGCAAACGCTATCAGTACAATGTGAGCACCGCTCTTGGTGAAATGGTGGTCAGCACCGACCAGGAGCGCATCTACCACGCCGGTGAGCGGGTTACCCTCTCCCTGGCGCCCAATAAAATTATTCTTATTTAAAATCAGGAGGAACATTATGAAAAAGAAAGTCGTATCACTGACACTCGCCGCGGCCATGGCCGCCGGAATGCTGGCAGGCTGCAGCTCTTCCACTGAGCCGGAGACCACCGCCGCCGCTGAGACCACTGCGGCCGCCGGAGAGACAGAAGCTGCCGGGACGGAAGCTGCGGATTCCGCAGAGACAGAAGCCGCCGCTGAAGAGAGCGGCGACAAGCCCTTTGCCGGTCAGAGCCTGACCATCTCCACCTTTGCCTTCAACGCAGAGCTCCTTCAGAAAAATATATACGATCCTTTTATGGAGCAGACCGGCTGTGAGCTCATCGTGGAGGGGGGAAAGAACGCGGAGCGCGTGACCAAGATCAAAGAAAATCCCTCTGCCTATGATGTGGTTATCATCGGGGACTCCTTCATCACAGACCTGATTAATGAGGGGCTGATCGCGGAGATCGACAGCTCCAAGCTGACCAATCTGGATGCCCTTTACGACTGTGCCAAGGCTCCCTTTGGCGAGCAGTACGGCCCGGCCTATACCTTCAACCGCCTGGGTATTGTCTATGACAGCGCGTTCTGTCCTATTGAGCTGACCTCCTGGGCTGACCTGTGGAGCCCGGAGCTGGAGGGAAGCCTCTCCATCCCGGATATCACCGCGACCTCCGGCCCCCTGTTCTACTACGCGACAGCTCTTGCCTTTGATTTAACCCCCGGCGAGGACGATGACGCCATTTTCGAGAAGCTGGCAGAGCTGAAGCCCAATATCGTCCGCACCTACACCAGCGCCAACGATACCATCACCATGCTGAACCAGGGCGAGATCAGCGCTGCTGTCCTTCTGGATTATTCCTACACCACGGCCAAGCAGGCGAACCCAGACTATGTGTGGGTTGACCCGGCGGAGGGAAGCTACAGCGGATTCAACGCCATCAACATTATTGAGGGCTGTGAGAATATGGATCTGGCCGAGGCATTCGTTGACTTTTACATTTCCCACGATGTGCAGCTGGCTGAGGCCCTGGACGGCGTAGATTCCCCCGTGCGCAAGGATGTGGAGCTCACCGAGGAGCAGGCACAGAACTTTACCTACGGCGAAGAAACAATCAACAGCCTCCTCTTCCCCGACTGGTCTGTCATCAACGACAATCTGCCGGATTGGGTTGAGCGCTGGAACGAATTGTTCTCTGTTCAGTAATTTTTTAAATGATGTAATGGGAGTCAGGCTATGAAGAAAAGCAAATCACTGTTGATTGTCACATGCATTGTATATCTGTTCCTGATCGGGCCCTTGCTGATCATTGCGGCGGCCTCCTTCAGCGATACGACCTATCTGACATTCCCGGGGAAGGGCTTCACCCTGCGCTGGTATGCACAGATCTTCCAGATCCATTCCTTCATCGCGGCGGCCAGAATGAGTGTGTTCATCGCAGTGGGCGCTACCCTGATTGCCCTTGTGCTGGGGCTTCCCGCAGCGTATGCCCTGAACCGGTATCCCATGAAGGGGAAAGAGGCCATCCAGTCTCTCTTCCTCTCCCCAGTACTGATTCCGGTTATTGTTCTTGGCTTTGTTATGCTCCGGTATGTAGTAAACCAGTACCATCTCCCGGTTGTGACAAGCCTTTTGGTCGGACACACCATTCTGTCCATCCCGTATATCATGCGGGTGGTCACTGCCAGCCTGAGCAATTTTGATTTTTCCGTGGAAGAAGCCGCGCGAAGCCTAGGAGCCACGCAGATGTATACATTTTTCAAAATTGTGCTTCCCAATATCAAATCCGGAATTGCCTCGGCCTGCATTATGGCGATCATCAATTCCTTCAACAATGTGTCCCTGTCCGCCTTCCTCACAGGAGCCGGCGTAACCATGCTGCCCATCGAGATGATGGCGTATGTGGAATACCACTTTGATCCCACAATCGCTGCCCTGGCGACCTTGCTCATGATCGTGACGCTGGGCGTTATGCTGTTGATTGAAAAGACCCTTGGGCTGAAAAGCGTTGTATAGCGGTTCATCGCCGCATCAAGAATGCCTGCCGCAAAAGAGTTAATCCCTCTTCTGCGGCAGGCATTTTTTAATGTGCGTTTTCCCTTTTCTTTCTCTCTGTCTCCTCATAATCCCTCAGGCAGTCTACCGCCTGGGGAGCCATGGGAATCAGGGCTATCATATTGAAAATAGTCATCAGACCCACACCGATATCTCCCAGGTCCCATACAAAGGTGTATGCAGCCAATCCCCCAATAAAAAGCATGATAAGCGCCAGCACTTTATAAAGCGTCTGGGAAATCCAATTGTCTCCAAACAGATACGCGATGTTGGGCCGGGCGTAAAATAAAATCCCAATAAATGTAGAAAAGCTGAACAGCCAGAGAATCAGCGCGATAAAAACCACTCCGGCCTCCCCAATATGAAACCGCATGGATGTCTGCAGCAGATCCATCCCCTCCAGCCCAGCTGTTATTGATTCCGGGGTGAGCAGCATAATCATGGCTGTGCAGCTGCAGATTACCAATGTATCGATAAAGACGCCCAAAGCCTGCAGGAGCCCCTCCTTAGCAGGGTGGCTGATCTCGGCGGCTGCAGCCGCGCAGGGTGCGGAGCCGGATCCCGCCTCATTGGAGAACAGCCCCCGTTTGGCCCCATTCATAATAACTGCTCCGATACCGCCGGCAACAGCCTGACGCAGCCCCAAGGCCTCCTCAAAGATCCGCGCAAAAACCGTCGGGAGCTGCCCCGCATTTTTCACAATAATAAACAGCGTGACCGCAAAATAACAGCCGGCCATCACCGGCACCATCACATCCAAAACCTTCACCGTGGCATTTTTATGCAGCACAATACATGCTGCCAACACTACCAGAAAAACCGTAGTGTAAATCGGAGGAATGCGGAACGCATTTTCAAATGCGGAAGATACGGAATTTCCCACAACCTGGCTGATCCCGCA
>CALWBS010000103.1 GCA_944376135.1 uncultured Enterocloster sp. | reverse complement strand
TCATAATACACTGCGATAACCCGGTCCTTATACACATCCGCTACCCGGAAGCGCACGGTAACCGCATCCCGCATATGGCTGATATCCACTGTCTGGGGAACCGTGTAGCGCACACCGTTCTCCGCGCGCAGACACACCTGACAGCAGCAGGAGGAATCCTCCCCGCGCATCACATAAGCCGCTGCATTCTCCCCGGCCAGAGCTGCCTCCTCAGACACATAATCCACCAGGTCGTGAACATGCAGGACATTTCCGCAGGCAAATACCCCTTCCATACTGGTCTCCAGGCGGTCATTGACCTCCGGGCCTGAGGTGACGGGGCTCATGGCAACCCCCATCCCCCGGGAAAGCTCATTTTCCGGAATCAGGCCTACAGAGAGCAGCAGGGTATCGCAGGAGTAGTGCTCCTCCGTGCCCGGGATTGGTTTTCGATCCGGGCCTACCTGGGCCAGAGTGACGCCCGTCACCCGCCTTTTTCCCTGGATGTCCACCACCGTGTGGCTAAGTTTCAGGGGAATGCCGTAGTCGTCCAGACACTGGACAATATTTCTCTTTAATCCCCCCGAGTAGGGCATAAGCTCGGCCACCACCTTGACCTTCGCCCCTTCAAGAGTCATGCGCCGGGCCATGATGAGGCCGATGTCCCCGCTTCCCAGGATCACTACCTCTCGGCCCACACTATATCCCTCGATGTTCATCAGCCGCTGGGCGGTTCCCGCAGAGTAAATCCCCGCCGGCCGGTAACCCGGGATATTTAACGCCCCTCTGGGCCTCTCCCGGCATCCCATGGCCAGAATCACCGCCTTTGCCTTCACGGAAAACAAGCCGTCCTCCCGGTTGATCGCTGTCACTACCTTATCTTTGCTGATATCAATCACCATGGTATTCAGCTTATAGGGAATGTTCTCCTTCTTCGCCATGGCAATGTAGCGGGCCGCGTACTCCGGCCCGGTGAGCTCCTCCTTAAAGGTGTGGAGACCGAAGCCATTGTGAATGCACTGATTCAAAATACCGCCCAGACAGCCGTCCCGCTCCAGAATCAGGATGTCCGATACGCCGGCCCGCTTTGCCGCAGCCGCAGCCGCCAGGCCCGCAGGCCCCCCGCCTACAATTACAATCCCATGCTCTGTCATCTTACCTGCCCTCCTCATTTGCACCGGCTAACATCCGGGAACCCGGCCCGTTTTTACAGATATCCTCCATGGCAATCCCGCGTTCCCTCGCCAGAATCTCCATGGTTCTCGGCGTGCAGAATCCCGCCTGGCACCGGCCCATTCCCTGGCGCACCCTGCGCTTGATGCCGTCTAAGGACACCGCCCCCAGCGTCCGGTTGATGGCGTCCATGATCTCTCCCTCACTGACGCCCTCGCAGCGGCAAATGATGGTTCCGTACTCGGGCCGTTCTTTGATCAGGGCCGCCCGCTCCTCAAAGCTTAACTTTGCAGCCCGGATGATGCCCTTTCTTCTTCCGTTCCAGCTTTCCTTTCGGGATGCTCCGGATTTTTTTGCAATCTGTCCGGCCAGGTATGCCCCGATGGCCGGAGCACTGGTAAGGCCCGGGGATTCAATGCCCGCCGCATCGAAGAATCCCGGCGCGTCCTTCACCTCCCCAATGATAAAATCATCGGAGTCCTCGTGGGCCCTCAAGCCGCAGAAGGAGGTGATCACCTGGCGGAAGGGAATATTTTTTACGCCGAGCGCAGCCTTCTCCATAATCTCCGCCAGCTCTGCCGCCGTGGTAGCCGTGGCCTCCTTATCCTCTATGTCCGTGGCCGTAGGCCCGGTGAGAAGATTTCCGTGTATCGTTGGCGTCACCAGGATTCCTTTTCCCATAATGGTGGGAAGCTGGAAGATGGTGTGGGATACGTGTCCCCCCGCCTCCTTGTCCAGCAGACAGTAATCCCCTTTTCGCGGTGTGATATGTATTTTATGTCCGCTGACCATGTTGTGAAATACATCGGCGTACACACCGGCGGCATTCACCACCATATCCGCCCGCAGAACCCTGTCCGGCGTCTCCAGGACGAATCCCTCCCCCTCCCGCCGGATGACTGTGATTTCCGTGTTGAAAAGGAAGTCCACCCCGTTGTCACAGGCGTTCTCCGCCAGGGCGATGGTCAGCCCAAAGGGGCATACAATCCCCCCTGTGGGCGCGTACAGGGCCTCCGCCACCCCGTCTGTCAGGTTTGGCTCCATCTGCCGCGCCTCATCCCCGGAGATAATGCGAAGCCCCGGCACCCCATTGGCCTCTCCTTTTTGGCGAAGGGCCTCCAGGGCCGGCCGGTCCGCCGGGTCAAAGGAGATCACCAGAGAACCATTTCTCTTAAAATCGAAATCCAGCTCCTCCGACAGGGCATCCATCATCCGGTTTCCCTCCACATTAAACCGGGCCTTTAAAGAGCCAAAAGCCGCGTCAAATCCCGCGTGGACAATGGCGCTGTTGGCCTTGGATGTGCCGGAGCACACGTCCTCTTCCCGCTCCGCCACACAGACTTTAAGATTCCAGCGGGAGAGCTCCCTCGCCACAGCACAGCCCGTGACGCCCGCGCCGATGACCGCTACATCGTATCTTTGTTCTTTCATGCCTTCTCCTCCATCTTTTACTGACAACCGCTCGGGACGGCTGTCTTTCATGCGGCAGCGCCAAAAACACAGGCACGCCGTCTCCCGAACGAAAAAAAGAGTAAGGAAACAAGGCAGCGGCTGCTGCCAAAATTCCCTTACTCTCACGTCTCAAAGGTTGTGTATTTACTTGTCTTCATGCTATCACAAAGTGATTGGAGTTGTCAAGAGTGTGTTTTGCGGGTTTACGCCTCAAATTTCACCCGCCGCACCTTCACCCTGCACTGCTTTTTAAAAAAGGCGATTCCGTAATCCAATACTTCCGAATACCCTTCCTCCGGCAGCCAGTCATTATAGTGCTTGTCGCCGATCTGTTTCAAGGCCTCCCGGCAGGCATCCTCCATTCCCCGGTAGGTGTCCGATACTTTCAGTTCCAAAATTACAGGTGTGCGCGATACATCCGGGTGGCGGATCGCGATATCATACCGTCCCGCCCCGGCCTCACGATTTGAAGTGACCAGATACTCTTTTAAATTTCCCAGCACCCCCAAAATAAATCCGTGATAAAACGCTTCCCGGCTGTCCATATAGCTGATGGACTCCGTCAAAAGCCGGCCAAGCTCCCGTTCTGTCCCCTCCGCATCCCCTGTAAAAAGGCTTCGGTACAGTCCGCTCAAGTCTCTGGTTTTTATGGTATCCTGAAACCAGCTCCGGATGATATGGGTATAAATATAGCGCACCTCCCGGTTGGGAATCGCCATTTCTATATAGCGGCTGTCGTCCGCCATACGCATGGATACTTTCTTTAGGTATCCTGTAAAAAACAGGAAATTCCAGAGATTATCCTCCGACGCATAAATATCCTCATAGGTGATGTCCTCATGCACGGGCTTCTCAATCGTCTTTCCCTCCAAAAGCTCCTCAATCTCCCTTTTCACCCCCGCATCCGCCCGCTCAATCAGGTCCTTTACAATGGCATTGGAGCTTGTATTATTCCAATAAGGCGCCGGAAACGCTTCCGGGTTTACGGCCGCCGCATCCACGCAGTTAATCACGCTCCACGGATTGTACACCCGCGCATTCCCGAACAGGTAGCCGTCATACCATTCTTTCAGCCGCCCGCCCCACTGCTCCAGCCCATAGAAGGCCAGCATAGCCTCCAATTCCTCCTCCAGGAAGCCGAAATGCTCCCCGTAAGCATCGGACAGAATCGAAATCACCTTCCGATTGTTTAACCCGGTAAAGATGGATTCCCGGGAAATACGCAGGCTTCCGGTCAAAACAGCGAATTCCAGGCTTCCGTTGGATTTTAAAGCGGATTCAAACAGAGAGCGCAGGAAATCCACCATCTCTCCATAAAATCCCCTCATCCATGCATTTTCCAAAGGCACATCATACTCATCGATCAAAATGATTGCCTTTTTTCCGTACCACTTGTTCAGGCAGGAAGACAAAAACTCAAGGGAAGTCCGGTATTGCGCCTCGTCTGCGGTTCCTTCCTGAATTGCCCGGTAGCGCTGCTTCTCATTTTCCAGCAGCCTTTCCCCGGATTTCACTTCGTC
>CALWBS010000102.1 GCA_944376135.1 uncultured Enterocloster sp. | reverse complement strand
AGCTGGCCGAGGAGGGACTGACTATGATTATCGTGACCCACGAGATGGCCTTTGCCCGGGATGTGTCCAGCCATGTGGCCTTTATGGCCGGCGGGGTCATCGTGGAGGAGGGGGAGCCCTCCCAGATCTTTGGAAATCCCCAGAAGAGCCAGACGAAGGAATTTTTAAGCCGGTTTATGCATGGGTGAAAAAGAGTACCGCCGTATGGGCAGGAGCCTGTACGGCGGTTTTCTGTGTCGGAAGAATTGCTGAATTGTTACCGAAGCAGCGGCATGCTGCCCGTGAGCTTATTCACTTTCTTTTTCGGCCCGCAGATAGCAATGCCAAAGTAATGCAGGGCATTTTCCGGTGTTTTGGACATCTTCTCGATAAATTCATTATACGTCCTGCAGCCCTGGGCCAGGTCGGAAAAGTCCGCCGCGGACAGGTCCTGAAATTCCGGCTCATAGAGTTTTTCGCGGATTTTCCTGATTTCTTCCGGCGAGCCCTTCAAGACCGGAACAGGAAATTCGATAATCCCCAAATGCGGATGGCCGCTCTGGTCGGTTACATTGGCGCCCACGACCTGGGGCATCTCTTTTCCTAAGGTGATTCCCATGATGGCCGCCGTATTTGCAATCAGGCCCAGTGGCAGCGCTGCGTCTATTACCATCACGCATTTTTCATCTTGTAAATCCATTCGTACTTTCCCCTTTCTGTTTTGCTTCCCCCTTAATAAATAAGTTGCTCTCGGAGAGAAGCAGGCCCGCCAATGTCAGAAGAGTTCCCGCCGCGGTCATCCATGTAAACGGTTCATGGAGAATCAGCACGGAGGCGGCCACGGTGATAACGGGCACCAGATAAATATAGATGCTGGTCTTAACCGCACCCAGCAGTCTGACGGCAGAGTTCCATGTGACAAAGCAGAGGGCGGAAGCCCCCAGACCCAAAAAGAGAATATTAAGCAAGCAGGTCCTGTCTGCGAACCGGCCCAACCCTAAGTGAAAGTCAAAGAAAAACAGTGCCGGTATCATAAACAGAATGCCGTAGAAGAATACCCGCCGGGTGGTAAGCAGGGTATTGCGGCCAAAATCGCTGATGCGTCTCGTCAAAATGGAATAGCAGGCCCACAAAAAAGCGGCCAGCAGGGCCAGCAAATCGCCTATCGGACTGAGCTCTAAGGCGGCGTCGTTAAAACTTATCAGGGCAATCCCGGCCATGGCGACAATAAATCCGATGAGGAAGCCGGCCCGCAGCTTTTCCCCTTGTTTGAGAAACAGATGGGATAAAATCGCGGTAAAGAAGGGGGCCACCGAGATAATCACTCCCACATTGGATGCCATAGTGCAGGTCAGAGCAATATTTTCCAGCAGATAATAAAGGCATACGCCGCATAGACCCGCCGCCGCAAACGTGAGCTCTTGTCTGCCCGTTGTCCCCCTCATCCGATGGGGACAGACCGCAAGAAGGGCCAGCAGGCCTATCACAAAGCGGAAGAACAAAATCTCTATCGGCTGAAAATCCGCCAGCAGTACCTTCGTGGAAATGAAAGTCGTTCCCCAGATAAGGATGGTAAGCAGGGCGGACAGATGGCCCGCCGCTCTATTTTCCTTCATGCGCTCCGCCTCCTGTCCCCTCTTTTTTCAGGAATATCTCCCGGTAAGCCCCGGGGGCCAGCCCGATAAAGCGGCTGAAATAATTGGTAAAATGGCTCTGATCGGAGAATCCCGTCGCCATGGCGGCTTCAATGGGGGCGGCCCCCTGTTCCAACAGCTTTTTTGCCGCCCCGATGCGGATGTTTTCGAGGTAACGGTAGGGGGTAACGCCTTTTTCCTTTGTAAATGCCCGCAGCAGCGTGGATTTGCTCAGATTCGCGCAGCGGCAGAGTTGGTCTAAATGAATGCGCTCCGTGCAATGCTGCTCCATAAATGCGCAGGCTCTCTCAATTTCTTCCCGGCACTCCGGAATACATTCCTCAAAGGGCTGTCCGTAACGCCCAAGCAGCATCGACAGGAGCAGAAAGAGCGTTTCCTCTTTGTCAAATTCAGCAGAACCACTCATGACAAGTTCATGGAGCAGCCGAAGGGAGCAGGCAGCCTCCTCATCGTCAATCACAGTCCGGGAAAATCCCGGAAGCGACCGCCTGCCGGTGATTTCCCCGGCCAGGTCCCGCATGACTTCTTTTGTGATATTAAAGCCCCGATAGTCCAGTGTCCCGCCGTCGGTCTGGACACAGGCGTGGCTGTCGCCCGGATTGAACAGGACGATGTCGCCCCGGTGAATGGTGTATTCCTGGTTTTTGCAGGAAAGGCAGCGCTCCCCGTTTTCCAGAAAGCCAATCACATAGTATTCGTGGAAATGGTTTGGAAAGGGCTGCACAATGCCTTCCAGACGGTAGGCCTCGATGCGCAGTTCCTCGTCGTAGACGATGGTTCGTTGTTCTTTCTTCATGTGTGTTTCCTTCCCGGACGTGTTACCCTGCAGGGTTCTGCCCAGTATATTTTACCCCCAGAGCACAGGGGAGTTTTTATCCCTTGTACCCTGAGGGTATTGTAGCATCTGAAAGCCGGGAAGGCTTGTAAAATATCTTCATTTTTTGGTTTCCATAGACCCATCAAAAAACCCTTCAAAGGCGTCCCGGTAGATGGCCTGCCCGGCCTCCCGGAGGCGGCGGACCATGGTCTCGTACCGCTCTAAAAATGCTTTTCCCTCGGGGGAGACCAGAGTGTAGCCGCCGTTTTTCCCGCCGGGATGGCGCACAATCACGGGAATTCCCAGCTGTTCCTCCAGGAGATTGAGCATCTTCCAGCCCTTGCTGTAGGATATGCCAAGCTGGGTACAGGCAATGCGGACGGAGCCGCTGCAGAGGACGAGCTGGAGAAGCAGGGCGGTGCGGGCGTCAAAGAAGATGTCCTCCCGGGCCAGGGAAACATGGACAATGGGCCGGAGAAGCTGTGCATTGTGTTTTGCCAGAAGCTTCCCCTGGAGCCTGCCGTCATCTCCCTCGTATAGAGCCCCGGCGTCCGTCACCTCCGGAAAACGCAGCTCCCCCTCCCGCTCCCGAAGGGCCCATCGCATTCCTCCGGCTCCCTCATAGGCCAGGACGCAGGCCGCGGCCTCCCGGGAGAGGAGAATGGGATGCCCCTCCATTCCCTGATACAGGGGAATGGAGGCAAAGCCCTGGGACTTCAGCAGGCAGCGCACCGTGCCGGCGGTAAAAAGCGGGACATCGGTGGGGGTGATAAGGATTTGGCCGCAGGCCTTTAACAGATAACGGATCCCGATTTTGGCGGAGTCCAGCATTTGGGTTGTCTCATAATGGGGATTGTTGAGAAAGATGCAGTTGTATTTTGCGGTTTCCCGTTCCAATGCTTTTCCCTGTTCCCCCGTAACCACAGCGATCATGTCCACGCCCGCCTGCTGAAAGGTCAGGATGATCCGGTGAACCGCGGCGACCCCGCCCAGCTTTTCCCTGGGGGAGAGGCCGCCCGTAGGGGCCAGGCGGCCTGCCGCCAGTATCACGGCCCCGGTCTTCATGCTTCCGCCAATTTTCTGACGGATTCTTTTACCAGGGCCTTCAGCTCCACCACCTTGTAGGCATTTTTCTCAAAGGGGATGGCATGGACCACAGCGAGGGAAGCGGCCTCCTCGGCGGCGGATTCATCCGCTGTTTTTCCCGTCAGATATTCCTCCACCTCTTTGCTGCGGTAGGGAATGGGGGCAACGCCGCCAAAGACGACGCGGGCCTTTGTGATTTTTCCGTTTTCCACCTTGTACATGGACGCCAGGCTTACAATGGCGAAGTCCACGGAGTTTCTCAGGCGGAATTTTTCATAGCCGGTCACTGCGCCGCTGCCCAGGGGAATTTGGATTTCTTTTACCAGCTCTCCGGGTTTTAACACATCCGATACCTTTAAGGCTGTGCAGAAAAATTCTTCGGCGGACATCTGCCGCTGGGTGGTGACAATCCGGGCGTCTGCGGCTACCAAAACAGGAGCGATGTCAGAGGGATTTACCGCATAGCAGCCGCAGTTTAAGCAGCGGGCAGCCTCCTCTCTGGCCTTTTCTTCCGGCAGGCTCCGGGAATCCTCCCTGTCAATGCTGCGCTGGGCGGCGGGAAGTTCCTCCAGGCGGGCGCTGTCCTTTTTCAAAATCCCCTGGGGATCAAAGGTGAGGAATGGGGCCTTCTCCCGGCAGGGGCTGCCGTTTTCCTCCGCCACGCCCAGATACCGGTTCATGCCTCTGGCCGCATTGTGGCCTGCGGCAATGCCCTTGATGACTGTGGCCGGCCCTGTGGCCGCGTCGCCGCCGGCAAACACGCCTTCCCGGCTGGTCATCTGGGTATCCTCCTCCACATCGATCAGGCCCCGTTTGGTCAGCGCCATCTGATATTTTTCGCTGAGGAAGGACAAGTCCACCCGCTGGCCCACGGCCATGAGAATATTTTCCGCACGGACCGTCATGCGATCTTCCTCATTGTAACTGGGGTTAAAAGCTCCGGAGGCATCCCGGACGCTTGTGCAGCGCTTAAGTTCCATTCCCTTCACAATCCCGTTTTCCTCGATGACCTTTCCAAGACCCCAGGAGGGGAGAATTTCGATTCCCTCTTCTTTGGCTCGGGCGATTTCCTCTCGGCTGGCAGGCATTTCATTTTCCGGCTCCAGGCAGGCCATGGTCACCTTTTTCGCGCCCAGGCGCTTGGCCGTGATGGCCACATCCATGGCTACGTTTCCGCCTCCTGTGACTAAGACCTCCTCGCCCACCTTGCCCTTCATCCACTCATTCACCTCAATGAGAAAATCGAGGCCAAAAACCGTGAGCTCTTCCCCGGCCAGCCCCAAAACCGGACGCTTCCATGCGCCGGTGGCGTAGTAGACTGTGTCGAATTCTTTTTCCACATCCTCCGGGGCCAGATCCTTTCCGATGACGGTTTCCTGGACAAAGCGGATCCCCATCTGGGCCAGACAGCCGGTAAACCGGCGCACCAGATCCTTGGGCAGGCGGTAGTTGGGGATGGCGTACATCAGCATTCCGCCGGGCTCCTTTTTTGCGTCGTAGACCGTGACCTGGTTGCCGGCCCGGCGCAGATAGTAGGCGGCTGCCAGGCCCGAGGGACCAGCTCCGATTACGGCTGCCTTCCTGCCGGTCTCTCTGGCCGGGGCCTGGTAGAACCGGTCTTTATTTTCCAAAATGTAATCGCCCACATAGCGCTCCACGTTTCCGATGGCCACGCCCTCATCGTTGGTGCAGCGGTTGCAGTCTTCCTGGCAGAAATGGGCGCAGACCCGGCTGGTAATCATGGGCATGGGGTTCACCTGCATGATAATGGAAGCGGCTGCATCCATATTTCCCATACGGATTTGCTCCATGTAGGCGGGAATGTCCGTGCCGGCGGGACATTTCGCGGCGCAGGGGGTGAGATGGGCTTTCATTCCTCCGAAAATAGAGTGATAGCGGCTCTCCCCCTGAGGAGCGTAGCAGGTGCAGCCACCCTTGCGGGAGCACACCAGCCGGCCGCCGGCCTCCTGGGGATAGCGGTAAAACCAGCAGCGCACATCCTGGCACAGATTGCCGCCGATGGTTCCCAGATTGCGGATTAAGGGCGTGGCCACGCTGGCGGCCGCCTGGGAGAGCATGGGCATGTGCTCCGCCACCTGGGGATCCTGCGCAATGCGGGACAGCTTGGTCAGGGCACCGATTTTTAAGAATCCGTCCTCTGTGCGGATATAGTCCCCCTGGGGAATCCGCTTTAAGTCCACCAGCTCTCTGGGATACTCTGGAAGAATGTCGTCCTTCAGCTCTCCAAGCAAATCCGTGCCGCCGGCCAAGGGCTTTGCCCCCTCTTTTGCCAGCTGTGCGGCCTCCTCAAAACTTTCCGCCCGGGAATATTCAAAATTTTTCATCTGCCTCTCCTCCTTACAGTTTTCCCAGCGCCTTTAAAATCACATCCGGTGTGGCGGGATAGGCGGACACCTGGACGCCGATGGCGTTGGATATGGCCTGCATGGTGGCGCTGGCAGCCGCGGCTCCCGCGATCTCGCCTACGCCCACTGCTTTAAACTGAAATGTGTCAAATTGGGATTCCAGGATACTGGTCTGGTATTCCGGAAAATCGTTAAAGGGCCTCCACTTGTATTCAATCATGTTGTAGGTCAGAGGCCGCTTGGTGGCCGGGTCAATGATGTGCTCCTCATAGACCGCTGTGTCCAGGCTGGCGGATCCAATTCCGCCCTGGCACTGCATCTCCAGCATGGCCGGGTCAATTATCTGCCCAGCGTCCGTGCCGCCCAGCATTTTTTTGACCTCCACCCGTCCGGTCTCCTTGTCCACTTCCACCTCGAGGAACACGATGAAGAAATTGGGGGTGGAGAAATTCTCCAGATGCTGTCCGTAGCCGGTGAGCGTCAGATCCTGGGGAATCAGCTTTTTCCAGGTCACGAACTTGTCAGGGCGGGCCTTGCAGCCCACGCCGTAATCCCGAAGCTCCATGGCATCAGCCGCCACTTCCAGATAGGGGACGGCCAGCTCAAAGAGCTTTTGCTTTGCGTCCTCCGCGGCGCTGCTCACCGCGTGGCCGTAGGTGATGGTGCCCCGGCTCCCGCACAGGCCGAAGCCCGTGGGATTGATCCCTGTGTCCGCGGGGGTGATCTCCACCTTCTCGTAGGGCATGTTCAGAATGTCAGCTACCATCTTTACCAGGTTGCTTCTCTGGCCCATGCCGGACTCCGTCACATTGCATTGAAGGACCGCGTGGGCCTTATCGCCCACCAGATCCGG
>CALWBS010000101.1 GCA_944376135.1 uncultured Enterocloster sp. | reverse complement strand
CCTATTCCCAAAAAGAAGATTGGGATTGTACATCTGGAGATGATAAAGGAGAGGAGAACGCTGTATGGGATGGAGCGCTTCAGTAACCCGCGGGAAGCGGCGGAAATGGTGAGGCCCCTGTTTGAGCGCGCGGACCGGGAGCTGCTCCTGGTGCTCTCCCTGGACAATAAGCTTGCGCCCATGGCGCTGGAAATAGCCGCGGTAGGCGGTCTAAACAGCTGCTGTGTGGACATAAGGAGCATCTTTAAGCATGCAATTGTAAATAACGGTGCGTATGTGATCTGCTTCCACAACCCTCCTTCCGGTGACTGCAGCCCCAGCGGGGAGGATAGGAGGATCACACAGCGGATTGCGGAGAGCGGCAGGCTTCTGGGAATTCCGCTGGTGGATCACATCATAATCGGAGCAGGTGGGGAGTACCAAAGCCTTGCGGAGCTTGGGGTGATTCAGCGGTTTGAGGCGGCGTAAGCCCTTGCATTTAAGATGAGGGAATGGTATCCTAGAACTATCTAACCTGTTTAAGAGGCATATCTTTGTGGGAAAGGAGGCGTATTCCATGACAGACCCTATGAGAGGAATTTTAATTGAATATGCGGGAATGGTAAGCGGGCTTTATGCATCCGCACTAAAAGCGGTTATCCTGTACGGTTCGTATGCCCGGGGCGATTATACGGAAGATTCCGATGTGGATATCATGATACTAGTGGATATGCCGGAGGAGGAAATCAGCAGGAGCCGGGAAAGCCTGTCCGGCCTGACGTATGACTTTAACGAGGCTCACGATTTAAAAATCATGCCGGTGGTTATAGGAGAAAAGCAGTTTGCCTACTGGCTGCCCGTATATCCGTTTTACCAGAATATAGAGAAAGACGGGGTGAGCATTTATGCGGCCTGAAGAAAAGAAGCGTTCTTTGGAGTTGGCGGGATACCGGATGGATATTGCCAGGGAAGACCTGCAGGTTGCCGGTGAAAATATGGCGGCAGGCCATTTGAGGGCTGCAAATAACCGGGCATATTATTCTATTTACCACTCGATAACGGCAGTGCTGGCACTGGAAGGAACCGCATTTAAGCGGCATAAGGATACGCTGGCTTACTTTAATAAAACATACATCAGAAATGGCATTTTTCCTAAAACACTGGGGCGTCAGATCAGCACAGCGGAGATGGTGAGGCATGCCAGTGATTATAACGAATTTTACATTGTTTCAAAAGAGGAGACACAAAAGCAGATTGGCTGCGCGCAGGAATTGCTGGAGCTTGCGGAGCAGTATATCTTGGATTTTAAAAATAAGCAGTGAGCCATACAAGAAGGGAATTTGAGGAAGGGCTGTCCCATACCGGACGGCTCTTTCTTTATGCTCTGCAGACATAGAAAGGAGGGAGTGCGGATTGCCGTGGATTATCATCGAGATCATTATTAAGCTTTTCAAAAAATAACAGGAGGAGAGGAAGAATGGGAACCATAAAGATACCGACAGCCGGGATGAGCCGGCAGGAATGGCTGAAGCTCCGCAAAGGGGGGCTTGGCGGCTCCGATGCGGGGGCGGTCTGCGGCCTGAACCCGTATGTCAGCCCTATGAGCGTGTATAAGGATAAGACCAGTGACGGAATAGAGGAGAAGGATAATGAGGCCATGCGCCAGGGACGCGACCTGGAGGACTATGCGGCACGGCGGTTTATGGAGGCCACAGGCCTGAAGGTGCGGCGGTCGAATGTGATGTATAAAAGCGAGGAACATCCCTTCATGCTGGCGGATGTGGACCGCCTGGTGGCGGGGGAGGACGCGGGCCTGGAGTGCAAGACGGCCAGCGCCTACAGTGCCGACCGGTGGAAGGACGGGAGGATACCGGAGCATTACGTCATCCAGTGCCTCCACTACATGGCGGTGACAGGGAAGAGAAGCTGGTACATCGCGGTGGTGATTTTGGGCAGGGAGTTTCAATATGCGAAGCTCACATGGGACGAGGATATGATACAGAACCTGACGGAGATTGAGGAGGCGTTCTGGAATACCCATGTGGTTCCTCGTGTGATGCCGGAGCCGGATGGGAGCCCGGCCTGTGAGGAGGTGCTTCGCCGGTATTTCCCTGCGGCCGGGAAGGAGGAGATCCTACTGCCGGATTCCTTCAACGCGGAATTAAAGCGGAGGGAAGAGATTATAGGGCTGGTGGAGCGGCTGGAGACAGAGCAGCGTCAGATCGAGCAGAAGGTGAAGCTGTTTCTGGGAGAGAGCTGCGGTGCGGGGAATTCCCGGTATCAGGTGTCCTGGAGCAATGTGGACACGCTGCGGATTGACAGCAGGCGTCTGAAGGAGGAGCAGCCGGAGGTATACGGCCGGTTTGCGAAAATCAGCCGCTCCAGGCGGTTTACCGTGAAGGCAGCCTAAGATTCCGGGGTGGATAAACGGGCGGAATTATGATATTATATAAAACGAGGATGTGAGAGGTGTGGAATTAAAGATTGAGATGATCCGGAAGATATGCAGGCCGGAGAATATAGAGATTACTCTGCATGCCGCAAAACGATTGGAACAGCGCGGCATTCGACTGGAAGATATCATGAACTGCATTATGGGAGGGGAGATCATCGAGCAGTATCCGACGGATTATCCCTACCCAAGCTGCCTGGTGCTGGGAGTTTCCATGAATCATCGATTCCTGCACACCGTGGTTGGCAGCGATCAGGAACGCATATGGATTATTACGGCATATTATCCGGATGAAAACAAGTGGAGCAGTGACTTTAGGAGCAGGAAGGAGCAGTGAGACAGGATGTGTTTTATGTGCAAAGGCGATTTACAAAATGCGACAACCACATATATGACCGATTATAATGGCTGCTATGTTATCATAAAGAATGTGCCGTGCACCCAGTGTACCCAGTGCGGGGAGGTATATTTAAACGGAGTGACCCTGCAGAATATCGAAAGGATTCTGGAGCAGCTAAAATCCGTACTGACGGAAATCGCGGTGGTTGATTATACACAGTCAGCTGCATAGACGGCAGAGCGCTTCAAGCAACTGATTATGATAAAAAGGATTGTCCTGCGGGGCAGTCCTTTTTCTTTTGGAAAAAACATGGAGGAGACGTGACATGACAGATATAAAGCAGGCACTGGAACAAAAAGCATCGGCCGGGAAGAGCCAGCCGGTGAAGCTGACCAAAAGCATGACCATTGTGGATATGGTGAAGGCATCGGAGCCGGAGATACGGCGGGCCCTCCCTGCGGTCCTGACCCCGGAACGGTTCACGCGGATGGCCCTGTCCGCCATCAACAACACCTCGGAGCTGGCGGACTGTACCCCCATGAGCTTTATTGCCGCCCTGATGAATGCGGCCCAGCTGGGGCTGGAACCCAACACGCCCCTGGGACAGGCTTACCTGATTCCGTATAAGAACCGGGGCGTGCTTGAGTGCCAGTTTCAGCTGGGCTATAAGGGCTCATTGACCTGGCCTACCGCACCGGGCAGATCCAGGTGGTGCAGGCCCAGACCGTGCGGGAGTTTGATTATTTCGAGTACCAGTACGGGCTGGATGCCCGTCTGAACCATCGCCCGGGGGAAGGGGAACGGGGAGAGATCACCTTCATCTATGGGCTGTTTAAGCTGAACAACGGAGGCTACGGGTTTGAGGTGAGCAACAAGGCGGATATGGACGCCTTCGCCGCCAGGTATTCCAAGTCCTTTGGGAGCCGGTACAGCCCGTGGAAGGACAATTACGAGGATATGGCGAAGAAGACGGTCATCAAAC
>CALWBS010000100.1 GCA_944376135.1 uncultured Enterocloster sp. | reverse complement strand
ACTTAATAAAACAGAAAAAGCAGCAATCCCTCATTTTTGTAAGAGTAACTGCCACTTTTCTTTTCCCGCTTTTCAAAGTGGAAATAAACTTTTCACTTCAGCCTAAATATGTTTCTCCTGTCCTGCTTTCCCGACCGCATCCGTTCGGAACACATTGAAACAAAAGCCAAAATATGGTATTATTGGGATATGACGGCAGAAGAAAAGAAGGGAATCTGTGCCCATGAATAAGCAGAAATTATCCGCCAGCAATCTTATCTTAGTTGGCTTTACACTGTTTTCTATGTTTTTTGGGGCTGGAAATCTTATTTTTCCGCCTTTTTTGGGAGCGCAGGCGGGAAGCGCGGCGTGGAAGGCCATGATCGGTTTTCTGGTGAGCGCGGCGGGCCTCCCGGTTCTGGGAGTGGCGGCGGTGGCCCTCTCGGACGGACTCGAAAATCTGGCCGGCCGGGTGGGGCCGCGTTTTGCAGCGGTGTTTCCGGTTTTGGTATATCTTTTTATTGGGCCCTGTCTGGCGATCCCCAGAACGGCCAGCACTTCCTTTGAGATGACGGTGCTGCCGGCGGCAAATGCGCTGGGGGTAAGTCTGGAGGGACGTATTCTGGGAGTGGACGGAACGCTTGCCGCTCAAGCGGCGTACTCTGCCCTGTTTTTTCTGACAGCGGTTCTTCTCTCCCTTAAACCGGAGCGGCTGACGGATCGCCTGGGAAAGGTGTTGTGCCCTACGCTTCTCATCCTTATTGCGGTCATCTTTGCCGGCTGTCTGGTGTGGCCGGTGGGAGAGCTTGCGGGGCCGGAGACCGCATACCAAAAAAATCCTGTACTGACCGGCTTTGTGGCGGGATATGACACGATGGATACCCTGGCGGCCTTGAATTTTGGAATTATTATCGCTATGAATATCCGTGCCAAAGGCGTGAAGCAGACGGGCAGTGTGGTGCGGGAGACCATAAAGGCGGGCGTGATTGCAGGTTTCCTCTTTATTCTGGTGTACAGTGCTCTGGCCTATGTGGGAGCGCCGGTGGGGCGCCTGGCCGGAAACGGGGCAAACGGTGCGAGGATTCTCACCTATGTGGCAGGAAATCTGTTTGGAAGCGCCGGGCGCGCCATATTGGGCTTTATCTTTTTTATCGCCTGCCTGAATACGTGTGTGGGGCTTTTGTGCAGCTGCAGCCAGTATTTCTCTGACCGATTTTCCCGAATCGGATACAGGGGCTGGATGGGGATTTTCTCTGCGGCGAGTCTTTTGATATCCAGTGCGGGGCTGGATATGATTCTGCGCGTATCGGGACCGGTGCTGGGCGCCATCTATCCGGTGGCTATCGTGCTGATTTTGCTCTCCTTTTTGGACAAGCTGTTTGAATCGCGCAGGGGTGTGTATCTATGGTCTGTGGGTTTCACTGCGGCGGTGAGCC
The DNA here is from genome assembly GCA_944376135.1 of uncultured Enterocloster sp. Classification (GTDB taxonomy): domain Bacteria; phylum Bacillota; class Clostridia; order Lachnospirales; family Lachnospiraceae; genus Enterocloster. Next base: position 21,121 of record CALWBS010000100.1, on the reverse strand, counting down.
TGATCTGCGGGGCACAGTCCGCGGGGCTTGACCAGCCGGGAAAGTGGCTGGCCCGCTGGCTTCCTGGCTATGCGGCGGGATTTGGATGGGTTATTCCGGCTCTGGCGGGAGTCCTTTTGGGGGCGGTTTGGAGTAAATATGACAGAAAGAGGGACTTATGACGGACAGTACACAGGCAGTATGGATGCTGTATGCGAAGAAGGCGGATTTTAACGGATTGGCGCAAAGGTTTCATATAAGCCCGGTTACGGCAAGAATTATACGCAATCGGGATGTGAAGACACCGGAAGAATTTGAACGATATTTAAACGGAGGCCTGGGCGATCTGTACGATCCCAGGCTTTTGCCGGATATGGAGCGGGCGGCGTGTCTGCTGGAGCAGGAGATAGAAAAGGGCAGCAGGATCCGGATTGTGGGAGATTATGATATTGACGGCGTGTGCTCTGTGTGCATCCTCTATACAGCGCTTAAAAGACTGGGAGCGCATGTGGATTATGTGATTCCCGAGAGGATTCGGGACGGCTACGGGATCAATGAGCGGATTATCCGGGAGGCCGTTAAGGAGGACGTGGACGTGCTTCTCACCTGCGATAATGGGATCGCGGCCATTGAGCAAATTGCCATGGCCTGCACGATGGGGCTTACGGTGGTTGTGACCGATCACCATGATATCCAGAAAACGCCGGAAGGGAAAGAGATTCTTCCGCCTGCCCAGGCGATTGTTAATCCCAAGCGGGAGGAGAGCCGATATCCATTTTCAAATATCTGCGGTGCTATGGTGGCTTTTAAACTCATACAGGTTCTGTTCGAGGACCGGGGGGTGGCAAGGAAAGAATGGCTGGAGCTTCTGGAGCTTGCAGCCATAGCTACCGTGGGAGATGTGATGCCCTTAAAGGATGAAAACCGGATTGTGGTGAAAGAGGGGCTGCGGCGGCTTGCCCGCACAAAAAATATGGGATTAAAAAAGCTCATAGAGGAAAATGCTTTGAATCCCGCGGCCATCACTGCCTATCATGTGGGATTTGTCTTGGGCCCTTGTCTGAATGCCAGCGGCAGGCTGCAGACAGCCCGTATGGCCGTCTCCCTCCTGCTAAGTGAAAGCGAGGAGGAGGCCGGCCGGCTGGCTGGGGAACTCAAAGAGCTCAACGACCAGAGAAAGGATATGACCCAGGCTGGGGTGGATGCGGCGGCGCAGCTGGCGGAAGGCCCTTTTGCCGGGGACAAGGTTCTGGTTCTTTTTCTGCCGGACTGCCATGAATCCCTGGCAGGCATTGTGGCCGGGCGCATCCGAGAGCGGTATCACAAGCCCACATTTATTTTGACAAGGAGCGAAGGCTGCGTCAAGGGCTCCGGCAGGTCCATTGAGGCGTACCACATGTTTCAGGCCCTTGTAGAGGTAAAGGATCTCCTCCTGAAGTTTGGGGGCCATCCTATGGCGGCGGGTTTTTCCCTGGAGGAAGAGCATGTGGAGGAATTTAGGCGCCGTCTGAATGAAAACGGAGAAAGAGTATTAAAGCCGGAGGATTTTATTCCCAAAATCTGGATAGACGCAGCCATGCCCTTTGAGTATATAAGCGATGGCCTGATTGAGGAACTGGCACGGCTGGAGCCGTTTGGGCAGGGAAATGAAAAGCCGCAGTTCGCTCAGAAATCCATGGAGGTACGGAGCGCCCGCGTTATGGGCCGCAGCCGGAATGTGGTGCGCCTAAGCCTGGTAAACGAACGGGGTTATGGAATGGACGCAGTCGTCTTTACAGAGGGGGATCGGTTTATGGAGGAAATGGGGAGAAACAGGCGGATGGATGTGGTCTATTATCCTACGGTGAATGAATACAATGGAAACAGGAGCCTGCAGGTGGTGGTGAAAGCCTGGAAGTTTCATTGACGGCAATATGCCGTCGGACGGGCGGCGGGCACATTGGAATGGAGTGCCTGCCGGCGGAAAACTAAGAAAGCCCGGTCAGTAGGGGAGCCAGGCGGGAGATACCCGCCTGCGCCCGGACTGCCGGGTTTTGCCTGTCACAATAAAAATTACTCGGCAGCCTCTGTGGACTCTTCCTCGGAAGACTCAGCGTCAGCAGCCTCTGTGTCCTCGGCAGACTCGCCCTCGGATTCCTCGGCAGCTTCGGTCTCTTCTTCTGCGGACTCGGCATCAGCAGCTTCGGTCTCCTCAGCCTCTGTGGATTCCTCCTCGGAAGCCTCCTCGCTGGACTCCTCAGCCTCTGTAGACTCCTCTTCGCTGGATTCCACAGCTGCGGTGGTCTCCTCTGCGGTGGTCTCAACAGCTGCTGTGGTGGTCTCGGCGGTGTCGTCAGAACCGCAGGCGGTTACGCCAGCTGCTACCATAGCGGCAGCAAGAATCGCTGTCATAGATTTTGCAAGTGATTTTCTCATAATAATTCTCCTCTCCTTTGATGTCTCCTGGTGAGACATCGATGCTTTGTCTGTGACATGTAAGATAATACGGATAAATTGTGTCTAAAATGTGTCTAAAGTATTAAAAATATGGACAGTTTCTGATGAAAAAATTAAGAATTGCAAGACCCCTAATTGCATTTTCTGTCAGAATACGGTATAATCACCAGAAAAAGGCACAAGAGAAAGGAAGGGCAGGGAAATGGTTAAAGAAGTGATGGATCTGATAACGGGTTATGATCAAGAGGTGGGCCAGGCGATTGAAGCCGAGTTCCGGCGCCAGAGCCGCAATCTGGAGCTGATTGCCTCAGAGAACATTGTATCGGAGCCGGTGATGCTGGCGATGGGAACTGTGCTCACGAATAAATATGCGGAAGGGTACCCTCAAAAGCGCTACTACGGCGGCTGCCAGTATGTGGACGTAGTGGAGACGCTTGCCATTGAGCGGGCGAAGAAGCTGTTTGGCTGTGATTATGCCAATGTACAGCCCCATTCCGGAGCCCAGGCCAATATGGCTGTATTTCTGGCTATGTTAAAGCCGGGCGATACGGTTCTGGGCATGAATCTAAACCATGGCGGCCATCTGACCCATGGAAGCCCTGTCAATTTCTCAGGCATGAACTACAATATTGTACCCTACGGGGTAAACGATGAGGGGTTCATTGATTACGACGAGCTGGAGCGGATTGCAAAAGAAGCGAAACCGAAGATGATTATCGCGGGAGCCAGTGCCTATGCACGGACCATTGACTTTAAGCGGTTTAGGGAAATCGCAGACGAGGTCGGCGCCTATCTGATGGTGGATATGGCCCACATTGCAGGCCTGGTTGCGTCAGGCGACCATCCCAGCCCCATTCCTTATGCCCATGTGGTTACTACGACCACGCACAAGACCCTGCGGGGGCCCAGAGGCGGTATGATCCTGGCAAATCAGGAAGCAGCGGATCAGTTTAACTTCAATAAGGCGGTATTCCCGGGAACCCAGGGCGGTCCCTTAGAGCATGTAATCGCGGCCAAGGCCGTGTGCTTTGGAGAGGCGTTAAAGCCGGAATTTAAAGAGTATCAGCACCAGATTGTGAAGAATGCCAAGGTACTGGCTGAGGCGCTGATGGAAAGAGGCTTCAAGCTTCTCACCGGCGGCACGGACAATCATCTGATGCTGGTTGATCTGCGGGATATGGATATCTCCGGAAAGGAGCTCCAGAACCGCTGTGACGAGGTGTATATCACCCTGAACAAGAATTCTGTTCCCAATGATCCCAGAAAGCCGTTTGTGACTTCGGGCGTGCGCATCGGGACACCGGCTGTCACAGCACGGGGGCTGAAGGAGGAGGATATGCCCAAGATTGCGGAGTGCATCTGGCTGGCAGCCACGGATTTTGAGGCCAAGGCGGACTACATCCGGAGCGAAGTGACAAAGCTCTGCGAGAAATATCCTATCTATCAGTAAGATAACAGAAAAAACACTGAGAGGGAGCGAGGCTGTGCCTGAGCGGATCAGGTGCAGCCTTTTTATAAGGAATGCCGCCTCAGATATTGGTATTCGAAGATCTGAGTCTGCGGAGGAGGCGGCTTAAAATTGAGAAAAGAGGGAATGGTGTTTATGACAGGAGATACATTAAAGATATTTCTGGCCATGGCTGCGTATATGCTGGTGGTAATTGGAATCGGCCTTTATTTCGCAAAGCGGGCACAGGAAAACTCGGAAAACTATTTTTTGGGAGGACGTTCTCTGGGGCCGTGGGTGGCTGCTATGAGCGCTGAGGCATCGGATATGAGCGGCTGGCTTCTCATGGGCCTGCCCGGTGTGGCGTATTGGTGCGGAATTGCCGACGCTATGTGGACGGCCATTGGCCTCGGCGTGGGAACCTACGTGAACTGGCTTATTGTGGCAAAGCGCCTCAGGCGGTATTCGGCAATCTCCGGAGATGCCATAACGGTGCCGGATTTTTTGAGCAACCGGTTCCATGAGGAGAAGAAGGTGATTCTCGGCATATCCGCTGTGTTTATTCTGGTGTTCTTTACCGTATACGCGGCCAGCTGCTTTGTGACCTGCGGAAAGCTGTTCTCCACCTTGTTTGGCGCATCCTATCACTCCATGATGATTGCGGGCGCGGTCTTCGTGGTGGTCTATACCTTTATCGGAGGATTCCTGGCGGAGAGCGCATCGGATTTCATGCAGGCTATGGTCATGGTGGCTGCACTGCTCACAATTTTGATTCTGGGAACCCTGACAGCCGGAGGCGTGGGCGCGGTCCTGGAAAATGCCAGAAGCATCCCGGGATATTTCTCGCCCACTGCCCTGGCAGCGCCCATTGTGGACGGGGATGGGGTTCAGCAGGCAGTAAACGGAGTTCCTCAATTTGGGGAGGCGGCTTCCTACGGACTTCTCACCATCATCTCCACCCTGTCCTGGGGGCTGGGATATTTTGGGGTTCCCCAGGTACTCCTTCGGTTTATGGCGATTCGGAAGGAGGAGGAGTTAAAGCAGTCCCGCCGGATTGCAACGGTTTGGTGCGCCCTCTCCTTGTTTGCGGCTGTATCCATCGGCGTGATCGGCAGAGCCCTCTTCCCGGCGGAACCCGCTCTGGCGACTTCAGGCGGTGCGGAGAACGTATTTGTTATCATGGCCCAGGCCATGCTTCCCGCGGTTCTGGCGGGTATTATCACAGCGGGAATTTTGGCCGCTACCATCAGCTCCTCAGATTCCTATCTGCTGATTGCGGCCTCGGCGTTTTCCAAGAATATTTACGAGGGGATTTTGAAGAAAAACCAGGCGGACGACAAGCAGGTCATGCGGATTTCACGCATCATTCTCCTGCTTATCGCCCTAATCGGCATGGCGATTGCCTGGGATGAGGACAGTGTGATTTTCTCCATTGTGTCCTTTGCCTGGGCGGGCTTCGGGGCTACCTTCGGGCCAGTCATGCTCTTCTCCCTGTTCTGGAAGCGGATTACCCGTGCGGGCGCCATTGGGGGAATGCTCTCCGGAGGTATTATGGTTTTTGTCTGGAATCTGCTTTTAAAGCCCATGGGAGGCGTATTCGGCATTTATGAGCTTTTCCCCGCCTTTATAATTTCCTGCATCGTGATCGTGGCGGTTTCTCTGTGTACGGAGGCTCCGTCCGAGGCGATTTGCCGTGAATTTGACCGGGCAGCGGGAAAAGCGTAATATTTGTATACCAGGAGGAAAACACAGATGGAAGTAAAAACATACGGACAATTTAACACGGATGAAATGCTCACCAACAAGGTATTGTGGAAGGGCTGCGGCTATTCGGACGATGATCTGGACCGCCCGATCATTGGAATCGCCAACTCTTTCAACGATATGGTTCCGGGGCATACGAATCTGCGGCAGCTGGCCGAGCAGGTAAAGCACGGGATTTACCGGGCAGGAGGAACGCCCGCGGAGTTCGGGGTTATCGCCTGCTGCGACGGCGTGGCGACCGGTCATATTGGGAACAATTATGCCCTTCCTTCCCGGGATAACATTGCGGACAGCATTGAGATTGAGGCGAAGGCCCACAAACTGGACGGTCTGGTGCTTCTCGGTTCCTGTGATAAAATTGTGCCGGGGATGCTGATGGCTGCGGCGCGTCTGGATATTCCGGCCATCTTTGTGGCCGGCGGCTGCATGGCCGGCGGGGCGCCGTTTGCCCATCAGACCAAATCCAACACGACCACTATCACCGAGGCCACCGGAATGTACCAGGCGGGTAAGGCTACCTATGAGGAGCTTCAGAACCTGACAACAGTGTCCTGCCCCACCTGCGGCTCCTGCCAGTTCATGGGCACGGCGAATACCATGTGCTGTGAGGCGGAGGCCCTGGGAATGAGCCTGACGGGCTCTGCACTGATTCCGGCATTTTACAATGAGCGTCTGCGCTCCGCATTTAAGAGCGGGGAGAAAATTGTGGAGCTGGTTAAGCGGGGCATTACCTCCCGTCAGATTATGACGATGGATGCCATCCGCAACGCGATCCGGATTCTCATGGCGGTGGGCGGATCCACCAATGCGGTGATTCATACCTGCGCCCTGGCTTATGAGCTGGGAATGGACCCGGCAGCTATTATGGATGAGTTTGAGATGATCAGTGACCAGATTCCTCACATTGCCAAGATCAGCCCGGCGAGCGTGGTGTACGACAGCGAGGATCTCTACAAAGCGGGAGGAATCCCGGAGGTGATGAAGGTCATCAAAGATAGTCTGGACTTGGATGTGATGACAGTGACAGGAAAAACGCTGGGAGAGAACCTGGAAAGCTATAAAAATCCGTATGCGCCCAATCCGGAGATTATCCGTCCTCTGGATAATCCGCACAGTACCCTGGGCGGCTTGGCGATTATGCGGGGCAACTTGGCTCCCGACACCGGTGTGGCAAAGCCTGCGGCCATCGCGGAGGAAGCCCGTGTATTTACCGGAACCGCAGTGTGCTTTGACTCGGAGGAGGCGTGCACCGAGGCCATCAGCCAGAGAAAGATCAAGGCAGGGGATGTGGTGGTCATCCGCTACGAGGGCCCCAAGGGCGGCCCGGGCATGCGGGAGATGTACCAGCCGCTCAAGCTTCTCTACGGCCAGGGTCTCAACAAGACGACGGCGGTGGTTACGGACGGACGATTCTCCGGCACCAACAACGGCTGCTTTGTGGGACACGTATCCCCCGAGGCGGCAGCGGGAGGCCCCATCGCCCTTGTGCGGGATGGGGATAAAATCACCATCGATGTGTACAAGAAGGAACTCACGCTTCATGTGAGCGAGGAGGAGCTGGAGAAACGGCGCAGCGCGTGGACCTATGAGCCCAAACCCGCCTCAGGGTATCTGAGAAGATATTCCAAGCTGGCTGCTTCCGCGGATAAGGGCGGTGTGCTGATCTGTTAGAAAGTATGGGCACCGGTTACGGTTTGCCGACAAGATTCCGGAGGAAATTTGCATGAAAATTAAGATGTATGAGGTCCGGGAGGACGAGAAAAAGGCCATTGCGAGAGTAGCGGGTGAGCTGGGGGTGGAGGTCGCCGTCAGCGGCGATATTCTGACGCCCCAGGAGGCGAGAACGCTTGCGGGGACCGACGGCGTCTCCACCCTGGGCCGCACTGCGGTAAATCGAGAGCTTCTGGACAGCTTAAAGGAGGCCGGCGTGGGCTACGTGTCCACCCGGACCATCGGCTACAATCATATGGATGTGGCTTATGCAGCCCAGGTGGGAATCCGTCTGTGCAATGCCAATTATCCGCCCTATGGGGTGGCGGAGTTTACCATTATGCTTATGCTTTTGGCCCTGCGCAAGTATAAGCCTGCCATGTGGAGGCAGGGAGTGAACGACTATTCCCTGGTCGGACTTCAGGGCCGTGAACTTAGAAATATGACGGTGGGAGTTATGGGAACCGGAAAGATCGGCCGGGCAGTAATCCAGGATCTTGCCGGGTTTGGCTGTCCGATTCTGGCCTATGATCCGTATCCGGCCAAAGATCTGGGGGATAAGGTGAACTACGTGGACGCGGAAACCCTGTACAAAAACAGCGATATTATCACGCTCCACATTCCGCTCATGGATTCCACCCGGCATATGATCAACCGTGAGGTTATTTCCCGGATGAAGAAGGGCGTGGTGATTGTCAATGCGTCCCGCGGCGAGCTGACGGATATCGAGGCGTTGACCGAGGGGATTGAGACAGAGCAGATCGGCGCCCTGGCCATGGATGTGTTTGAGGATGAGAACGGCATCTACCATGAGAGCCGGATTAACGACATCATCCGCAACCGGAAGATGGCTTATATCCGCCAGTTTCCCAACGTGGTGCTGACCCAGCACATGGCCTTCTATACCGATGCCAACACGGACAGCATGGTCGAGTGCGGGATTCGGGGGATTGTGGAGATGAAAGAGAAAGGAAGCTGCGCAAGCGAGCTGCACCCGTAGAAAAAGGCCGCCGGATAGTCAGGCAGCCAGATGGAAAAGTCTCCCTCCAAGGAGCTCTACGTCCTCCGGGGAGTGGGTGGACACAAGAAGAAGGCGCCCGGACAGCCGATCTAAGAGATAGCGGACGGTCTGGCGGCGCATGGCCTCGTCCAGCCCGGTGAAGGGCTCGTCCATGAGGAGGATCTGGGACGGGGTGAGAATAGCCCTGCAGAGGGCTGTGCGGCGTTTCATGCCGCCGCTTAAAGTAGATACGGGGCGGTCAAGGCTCTCTTCCGGAAGGAGGAGGGCCATTTCTTTTCGCAGCCGGTCTAGGGAGAGGGACCGCCCTGCGGTTATCAGCACATTTTCCAGGGGGGTGAAGGCCTCGCAGAGCCGGTCCTCCTGGAAGACCGCAGAGAACCGGGGACGTCCGGGAAGGGGCTGCCCTTCGCTGTCCAGGAAGAGGAGGGACCCGCTGTCGGCGTGCTCTAAGCCCATGAGAATGCGGAAAAGGGTGGTTTTTCCGGAGCCCGAGGGGCTCATGAGGCAGGAGGGGTGCTCGGAGGTGAATGTGAGGTTTAACCCGTTTAGGACGGGGAGAGTGCCGTAGGATTTGCAGAGATTCCGGATAACAATTTTCATGAGGGATGTATTCCTCCTTTCGCAGATTTCAGTGGCGGATCCGTTCCAGGAGCCAGAGAAAGAGGCTCTCAAATGCGGAGCTTGCCAGGATGATCACAAAAGTCCAGGCAAAGAGCCCGGCTGTATCCAGATAGAGCTTGGCATAGTAGAGCTGTTCTCCGATGGACAGCTCCGGAATGCCGATGACCTCAGCCGCTATGCCGGATTTCCAGCTCATCCCTAAGGCAGTGCGGCAGCCGCTTAACAGGTAGGGCAGGACGGCGGGGATGTAGATGAACCTGAGGCGTTTGTGCAGGGGAATGGAGAATACCTGCGCCATCTCCAGAAGCTTGGAGTCCGTGCTCTTAAGGCCCGCCAGGGTGCTTGCGTAGATCATGGGAATCACTACCAGAAAAGCGATGAACACCGAGAGATTTTTTGAGCCGATCCATATGAGGGCGAGAATCACAAAGGAGGCCACAGGAATGGACTTGACAGCGGAGAGCAGGGGATCTAAAAATTCACGCACCAGAGAACTTGCGTAGGCCAGACTCCCAAGCGCGATTCCCGCGGCAAAGGCCGCCAGAAAACCCAGGCTGATCCGGCCAAAGGAGTGGAGGATGGTCAGCCAGAAGGCGGAAGTCCGTGCCAGGGTGAAGAGAGCCTCCAGCGTCTCGGCAGGTCCCACTAGGATTACATTGTTGGAGACAGCCAGGCTGGCCAGCTGCCAGAGGACAAGCCAAAACAGCCATATGAGACATTTTCGTAGAGTAGTATGCTGCTTCATGGTGATATCTCCTGTTTTACAGATAAAAGGGGGCGCGGCTTGTGCCGCGCCCATTCATAACAGAGGGATCAGGGGATATAATAGAAATCTTCCGCCGGAAGGCTGCCGCCCACAGACTGGGCATCCTGCTCATAGAGCACCTCCAGGTAACCCTCCAGGGCGTCCTTCATCTCGCTGCCGGTCAGGCAGACGATGTTGCAGTAGGGAAGCGCCTTCTGGGCGATGGCAGCCTTCTCCACAATGCCCTGGGCCGCTACCAGCTCGGCCGCGTCCGCAGGATTTTCCTGGGTATAGGAGGCGGATGCCTGGTGATCCTTGATAAACTGCTTTACGGCATCCTCGTTTTCCGCCAGATAGTCGGAGCGGACAATGGTGACGCCGGTAACCAGCATGCTTCCCGTGTCCCCGTTTAAGATGTTCCACTGCTCGGTCAGGTCAAGGACGGTTTTTAAATTCTCGTTCTGGATGCAGGCGGCAGTGGCAAAGGGCTGGGGAAGAACGCCGATGGCTGTGGGATCCTCCTTCAGGACAGAGGCAACCTCGGTAGCTTCGGACTTAAATTCCATGGTTACATCTGAATCGGTAAGGCCGTTCTCCGCCAGAAGATAATTCATCACATACTCGGGTGTGGTGCCTTTGCCTGTCATGTATAAGGTTTTTCCCTTCAGATCTCCGATGGAGCTGATGGAGTCATCAGAGGCTACCACATAGAGAACACCGAGGGTGTTGATGTCGATCACCTTTACATTTCCCTGGGTTTTGGAATAGAGGACGCTGGCCACATTTGCGGGAAGAAGAGCGATATCAAGGTCACCGCTCGCAATCTTTCCCACCAGCTCGTCCGCTTTCCCCGCCATGGTGAAATCATATGGCTGGGAGGTCTCTCCCTTTTCCTGGTCGCTCATGAGCTTTGCCAGTCCCATGGAAGTGGGGCCGTTTAAGGAGCCGATCCGGATGGCATTCGGGTCAGCTGCTTCGGTCTCTTCGGAACCGTCCGTCTCGGCTGCATCGGATGCCTGCGCGTCGCCGGAACTCTCCGCCGCGTCCGCTGCAGAACTCTCATCCGCTGCCTGGGATTGACTGTCCGTCTGCTCGGCTGTCTGAGCCTGGGTGGTCTGGGAATTTCCGGACTGGCCGCTGCAGCCGCCTAAGAGGACGGAGAGCCCAAGGAGGGCTGCCGTCAGCACACAAATATGTTTTTTCATAATATATCTCTCCTCTCTGCCCTCAGCATGTGCTGGGGGTACTCCCTAACTATAGCACAGACGGCTCCCTATTTCAATAAGATGTGAAAACAAGGCAAAAGCTGTCCTGAACAGTTATAATAAATTTGAGAAATATTATTGATATAAAGTTCACAATATGAGATAATGAAACTATTCCAAAAATGTGGAAAATGGAGGAAATAAGGGATGAAAGTAACAATATGTATTGGAAGCGCCTGTCATTTAAAAGGATCTAGGCAGATTATTGAAAAGCTCCAGAAACTGGTGGCGGAGAATGGTCTGACGGACAAAGTGGATCTGAACGGAGCCTTCTGTTCCGGAAACTGCGATCACGGCGTCTGTGTGACGGTGGAGGGAGAGCTCTATTCATTAAAACCTGAGGATACGGAGGAGTTTTTTGAAAACGAAATTAAAGGGAGACTTTGATTATGAGTATAGAAATCATTGACTTCAAAGCCACCAAGTGCAAGCACTGTTATAAATGTGTCCGCTATTGTGAGGTGAAGGCCATTCAGGTGAAGGATGAGCGCGCGGTGATCATGCCGGATAAGTGTATCCTCTGCGGCCACTGTTTAAAGATCTGTCCCCAGTCCGCCAAGACGTTAAAGAGTGATTTGGATCTGGTAAAGGGGTTCATCGCGAGAGGAGAGCGCGTGGTCGTCTCCATTGCTCCGGCCTATATGGGACTTTTAAAGTATAAGACCATCGGGCAGGTGAGAAGCGCCTTAATCCGTCTGGGATTTGAGGACGTGCGGGAGACTTCTGAGGGGGCTGCCTTTGTGACGGCCGAGTATGCCCGGCTTTTGAAAGAACACACCATGGAGAATATTATCACTACGTGCTGTCCCAGCGCGAATGATCTGGTAGAAATCTATTATCCGGAGCTGGTGCCCTACCTGGCGCCTGTTGTTTCTCCCATGATTGCCCACGGCAAGCTCTTAAAGGAGGAGCTGGGAAGAGACATCCGGGTGGTATTCTTAGGCCCCTGTATTGCCAAGAAAAAGGAGTCTGTGGACATGCGCCACCAGGGATTTATCGACGCGGTGCTGAATTTCAACGACATTAACCGCTGGCTGGAGGAGGAAGATATCGTCATCGAGGACTGCGAGGACATGCCCTTTACCCGATTCGACCCCAAGGTGAACCGCCTCTATCCGGTGACGAACGGAGTGGTGAGCTCAGTGCTGGCTACGGAGTCCGAGAAGGACGGATACCGGAAATTTTATGTGCACGGGGTTTCCAACTGCATCGATCTGTGCAAGAGCATGGCGCGGGGGGAGATTAAAGGCTGCTTTATTGAGATGAATATGTGCTCCGGCGGCTGTATCAAGGGACCGACTGTGAACGATGAGGCCATTTCCCGGTTTAAGGTGAAGCTGGATATGGAGGAGGCTATCGCGCGGGAGCCTGCAAGTGAAAAAGCCATGGAGCCCGTGTGGAAGAAACTATCCTTCCGGAAGCGGTTTGTGGACCGCTCGCCCAAGGATCCCATGCCCACCGAGGAACAGATACGGGAGATTCTGCGCATGACTAATAAGACGCGGCCTGAGGACGAACTGAACTGCGGCGCCTGCGGTTATCCCACCTGCCGGGACAAGGCCATTGCCGTGTTCCAGCACAAGGCTGAGGTGAGCATGTGCATCCCATTTATGCATGAGAAGGCGGAGTCCATGGCGAACCTGGTGATGGAGACCTCGCCTAACATCGTGCTCATCGTGGGGGAGGATATGCGGATTCTGGAGTATTCTGATGTGGGGGAGAAGTATTTTGGGAAAACCCGGTCAGAGGCGCTGCAGATGTATCTGTATGAGTTCATCGATCCTGCGGATTTTCAGTGGGTATTTGACACCCACCAGAATATTCATGGAAAGCGGGTGAATTATCCCGAGTACAAGCTGTCTACCCTCCAGAATATTGTGTACATAGAGAAGGAAAATGCGGTGCTCGCCACCTTTATCGACATCACCAAGGAGGAGGAGCAGGCTAGAGAGGATTACGAGAAGAATCTGGAGACCATTGATTTGGCGCAGAAGGTAATTCATAAGCAGATGATGGTGGCTCAGGAGATTGCCGGACTTTTGGGAGAGACAACGGCTGAGACCAAGACCACGCTGACAAAGCTCTGTCAGTCTCTCTTGGATGACGGGGGTGACGCGGGATATATGGCAGAGGAGGAGAAGACGTCGGGAAATGTTCACCTGGGCAGCGGCGCCAGGCCATTAAGCGGGGTTATGACAGCGGAAAGCCAGGCGGAGCAGAGAAAGACCGGCTACGTCCACGTGGGAAGCGCCGCTCCTTCGGGGAAGCCCACGGGCTATGTCCATATAAGTAGCACAGAGTTAAAAAAGCCCGGCGGCGGGAGGTAGACCATGGGAATTACGGTTGATGTGGCCTACAAGAGCCTGAATAAATTTACGGAGATTCTCTGCGGGGACAAGGTGGAAATCCTGCACACAGAGGACTCTCACATCATGATCCTGGCCGACGGAATGGGCAGCGGGGTGAAGGCCAATATTTTGTCCACTTTGACCTCCAAGATTTTGGGAACAATGTTTTTAAACGGGGCTACCCTGGAGGAATGTGTGGACACCATCAGTGAAACCCTTCCCATCTGTCAGGTGCGGCAGGTAGCCTATTCCACCTTCAGCATTCTCCAGGTATTTCATAATGGGGATGCATATCTGGTGGAGTATGACAATCCGGGCTGTATTTTTATACGGGATGGAAAGCTCATGGAGATTCCGCAGAATATCCGGGAGATTCAAGGCAAATCCATCAATGAATACCGCTTTAAGGTTCAGAAGGGGGACGCCCTGATCTTGATGAGCGACGGAACCATACATGCCGGGGTGGGAGATCTGCTGAATTTTGGCTGGCTGTGGAAGGATATCGCGGACTATGCGGTGCGCCAGTACCAGGTCACAATTTCTGCTATGCGTTTGGCTGCGGCCATCAGCAGGGCTTGTGATGAGCTCTACCAGTTTCGCCCGGGGGATGATACCACCGTGGCCTGCATGCGGATTATCGACAGCAAGCCGGTGCATCTGATGACCGGTCCCGCCAAGAACCCGGACGATGACGGGCGGATGGTGCGGGATTTCATGTCGGACCCGTCGGCCAAGACCATCGTCTGCGGCGGAACCAGTGCCACCATTGTGTCCCGGGTTCTTGGCAAGCGCCTGGACGTATCCCTGGACTACGTGGACCCGGAGATTCCGCCCATCGCTTTCATGGAGGGAGTGGACCTGGTGACTGAGGGCGTTTTGACGTTAAACCGGGTGGTGCAGCTTCTGCGCCGGTACGCAAAGAACGAGACGGTGTCTGAGGAGTTTTTCGAGGAGCTGGACAAGAACAACGGTGCCTCCATGGTGGCAAAGATTCTCATCGAGGACTGCACGGAGGTGCATCTGTATGTGGGCAGAGCCATCAACAGCGCCTATCAGAATCCAAGCCTTCCCTTTGACTTGGGAATCCGTCAGAATTTGGTGGAGCAGCTGAAGCATGTGATAGAAGATATCGGCAAGAAAGTGTCAGTTACGTACTATTAAATGTATTCCATTTTATACTTGCTTTTTCGCGCGAGGTATAGTAGATTCTTGTTGGTAAAGTGCGTATCAACGGATTTTCAGGGGATAGATAAGTTTTGAGGAGGAAAGAAATATGATAACCAATGATGCAACGATCCTGCGTCTGAAGCACGATGTTCTTTATGAGGTCGCGAAGGCTGCATGGGAAGGAAACCTGGAGGAGGAGAGAGATCAGATTCCATTCCGCATGATTCCGGGGCCCCAGGCTACCTGGAGATGCTGCATCTATAAGGAAAGGGAGATCATCAAGCAGAGAGTTCGTCTGGCAGAGGGAAAGTGTCCTGCCGGTATGGACAGCAGCAATGTGGTTCAGGTCATCAACGCTGCCTGCGAGGAGTGTCCCATCGCTTCTTATATTGTGACGGACAACTGCCGCAAGTGCATGGGAAAGGCGTGTCAGAATTCCTGTAATTTCGGCGCTATTTCCATGGGCCGGGAGCATGCTTACATTGATCCGAATAAGTGCAAAGAGTGCGGAAAGTGTTCTCAGGCATGTCCTTACAATGCGATTGCCCATCTGGAGCGGCCTTGTAAGAAAGCTTGTCCGGTAGATGCCATCACCTATGACGAATACGGCATCTGCGTAATTGATGAGAAAAAATGTATTGAGTGCGGCGCATGCATCCACAGCTGTCCCTTTGGGGCTATCGGTTCTAAGACTTTTATGGTGGATGTGATCCGACTGATCAAAGCCGGCAAGAAGGTGATCGCCATGGTGGCTCCGGCAACGGAAGGGCAGTTCGGTCCCGACATCACTATGGCAAGCTGGAAAATCGCCTTAAAGCAGGTTGGATTTGCCGATATGGTTGAGGTTGGTCTGGGCGGCGATATGACGGCGGCCTATGAGGCGGAAGAGTGGGCGGAGGCCTATAAGCAGGGCAAGAAGATGACCACCTCCTGCTGCCCGGCGTTTGTGAATATGATTAAGAAGCATTTTCCTATGCTGCTTGATAATATGTCCACCACGGTATCTCCCATGTGCGCGGTATCCCGGATGTTAAAGAGTCAGGATCCGGAGGTGGTGACCGTGTTCATTGGTCCCTGCACGGCAAAGAAGAGCGAAAGCTTGGATTTGAATATCAAGGATAATGCGGATTACGCGCTGACCTTTGGGGAAGTGCGGGCCATGATGCGCGCTAAGGGCGTGGAGCTGCAGCCTGCGGAGAACGATTACCAGGAGAGCTCTACCTTCGGCAAGCGCTTTGGAAACGGCGGCGGCGTGACAGCGGCGGTGCTGGAGTGCTTAAAGGAGATGGATGAGAATACGGACATTAAGGTGGCCCGGTGCAATGGAGCGGCGGAGTGCAAGAAGGCCCTCCTGCTCATGAAGGTCGGCCGTCTTCCCGAGGATTTCGTGGAGGGTATGGCCTGTGTGGGCGGCTGCGTGGGCGGCCCCAGCAAGCACAAGACGGAGATGGAGGCTAAGAAGGCCAGAGACCAGCTCATCGCCCAGGCGGACGACCGGAAGGTGCTGGAGAATTTGAAGAAGTATCCGATGGATCAGTTTTCTATGCATAGGCATTAATAATCAGGCTGGTATGGATATAAAAAGGGACTGTGAGAATTAGGGATTTGTCGTTCATTCTCACAGTCCTTTTCATATATATTAGTAAGCCATGTTGGGCAGCCACATAAAGCACTGTGGGAAATAAGTCAAGAACAACAGTGCAATAATCATTACACCATAGAATGGAATCATGGCTTTGGAAAGTTTCTCTATGGAAATTCCCGAAATCGCACTTCCGATGAACAGAGTGGAGCCAACGGGCGGGGTCAAAAGGCCGATACCAAGGTTCAAAACCATTACCACACCCAGGTGGATGGGGGATAAGCCCAGGGACATCCAGATCGGAAGGATAACCGGAGTCAGCATCAGAATGAGGCAGGCCATCTCGATCAGGCATCCAAGGAACAGCATCAGAAGATTCAGCATAATAAGAATCAGGATCTTATTGTCGGTGATTGAGAACAGAGCTGTGGAAACCTGTTCTGGAACCTTTAAGTAAGTCAAAAGGTAGGTGAAGGCGCCGGATACACCGAGAAGAATCAGTACCTTCCCAAGGGTCATAGTTACCCCGTGAAAAATGTGGGGAATATCTTTAAAGGCAAAGCCTTTGTAAATGAAAAGTCCTACAATCAGGGACCATACAACGGCGCAGGCAGCGGACTCCGTGGTTGTGAAGACGCCTGCGATAACGCCGACAACCACAAAGAGGACGGAGAGCATGCCCCAGATAGCCCGGAAGAAGGATTTGATGCAGGCCTTCAGGTCGAATCTCCCGGTTACCGGATAATTTCGCTTAACGCTTACATAATAGGAATAAATCATCAGCACGATAGACAGCACCGCGCCGGGAACATATCCTGCTAAGAACAGCTGGCCGATAGAGACACTGGTGACGCCTGAGGCAGCCAGCGTATAGATAACCATGTTCTGGCTAGGGGGAACCAGGATGCCCTCCACAGAGCTTGCCATGGTCAGGCAAGTGGAAAAGTCTCTGTCATATCCCTGCTCCTCCATCATCTTGATCTCGATGGGACCGAGGGAAGCACAGTCAGCGGACGAGGAGCCGGAGATGCCGCCGAAGAAGAAGGAAGCAACCACATTTACCATGGCGGCTCCACCGCGGAACCAGCCTACCAGTTCCCGCGAGAAGTCAATCAGCGTGTCAGTGATACCGCCTGCGCTCATAAGTTCCCCCATAAGAATAAAGAATGGAACGGACAGCAGCGTGTAGGAATTCAAGTTTGCCACAAACCGCAGAGCCATCTGCATGGGGTTGATGCCCAGATAAAAAAAGTCAACTAAGGATGCAATTCCGATAGCATATACGATCGGGACTCTTAAAAATACAAGTGCTAAAAAGATAACCAGCAAAAGCAGGGTTGCAATAGTAGCAGTACTCATTGTTCGCTATTCCTCCTTGTCCACTGTGTGATTAATGCCAGGATATATAAAACGCCGGCCACGGGCAAAGAGAGATACATCCAGGCATAGGGAATATTGGCGCCGGCCATGGTATTGCTTCTGGCCTGCTGCATGAGCTGCGAGCCGTAAACAATCATAAAGACAGCAAAAACTATAACGCAAATTGTGGCGAGAACATCGGTGGCAAGGATTTGCCCTTTTTTCATCCGCTCGTCAAACATGGTGACCTTCAGGTGTTCATCTGTCCGAAGGACGAGAGCTGAACCTAAAATACTCATCCAAGTCAGAAGGAAAAGGGAAATGGGCTCTCCCCAGGCAGGAGAGTTGTGCAAAAAGTACCTTCCCACAAAAATATAAAATACAATTACTACCAGTGCGGCAAGAAGAAGCACACAGATGTGCTTGACAATGCCAAACACGACCTTATCAATCGGATCCCAGAATTGTTTAAAATTTTTCATCGTACCATCGTCCTTTACTCAATCACATATCTGCCGGCGAAAAGGCGCCGCGGCAAATGCCATCAGCGGCGTCTCTTCGATGGCTCTCCTGCGGTATTAATATTCTCCGCTTCTCAAGGTTTCGATTACCTGCTGGGAGGCCTCATCATAGCTGCTGTAGATGCTCTCGCAGGCTGCGGACCACTGGTCCAAATCAGGAACCGACAGCTCAGTTACGCCTTTATCGGCGAAGGAGTCAAAGGCTTCCTGGATTTTGGTCTGGTTGTATTTGTAGCAGGCTTCGTTGGCTGCCTGGGCGGCTTCCTTCATCCAGCCCTGCTGTTCCTCGGTGAGGGACTCCCATTTGTCCTTATTCATCAGGATGACGCCGCAGCCAAAGGTGTGGGCATCCGGAATAAAGTAGGGAGCTACCTCATTATAGGAATTGGAGAAATAGTTGATCACATCATTCTCGGCCCCGTCTACCACACCGGACTGCAGGGAGGTATAGAGCTCGGAATAGGAGATGGGGGTAGCTGAGGCGTTCAATGCCTTCATGGTATTTACCATAAGATCGGTCTCGGGAACACGAATTTTTAAGCCGCTCATCATGTCCAGAGTGAACTCACTGGGGCTTCCGAGCTTTTCGTAGGTACTTTGCGTGATAAACATATGGCGGGGGCCTTCGGTCAGCCAGCCGAGTGCTATGTAGCCACAGTCTGCCTCGCCAACGGAATCCAGAATCTCTTGTCCTGTCTCACTCACTGCCATTTCCTGGAACTGCTCCATATCTTTAAATAGAAAGGGCAGACCGGTCAGGCTAATTTCGTCTGCACCATAATTGGAGAGGGAGGAGGCATTTCCGCGGAACATATCCAGGGTGCCCATCTGGATTCCCTGCATGCACTGCTTTTCATCTCCCAGGGTTCCGTTGAGATAGAGCTCTACCTTGATCTGGCCGCCGGACAGCTCCTCAATGGTTTCGGCGAATTTGCGGGCACCCACAGTGCCTCCGTACTCCTCGCCGTTTACCTCACTCCATGTTAAGGTCATGCTCTCTCCGGCAGATTCTGCCGCAGCTTCACTGCCCGAGTCGGTATTTCCGGCTGCTGTGGCAGAAGCGGAACCAGAACCACAGGCGGTCAATGCCATCGTCATACAAGCCGCCGACGCAAGGACTAAAATTTGTTTTTTCATTATAATATCCTCCTTTTAATGCAAAAACGTTTTTTCAAATGCCTATAGCAATCTGTTAAAAATCATAGCACTACCCCCTCTTTTTGTCAATTCATTTGCTAGTTTTTAGTTTGTTAAGCATATTTTTTGGTAAAAATTCCACAAAATAAAGATTTGCAATTTTGATACAATGCCGGTTTTAAACTAAAATCTAATTGAAACCTTTACACAATGAAACGCTTTTGTTATAATTTGCAAAAACGTTTTGTATATGTTTTAACTCAAAAAATACAAAATGTAGAGGACTATTAGCAATATATAAACAAAAATCGGGAGGCCTTTAATATGATTATAACGAAATTCGAGAGTTGGTGGGTGGAACGTGGTAAATGCCTGTTCGATGAAAAACGACAGGGCGGTGCAAAGATGGGATGGGATGTGATAGTCATCAAGCTGACAACAGATACAGGAGTTGAGGGGATTGCTACTTGTATGGCCGCCAGAAGCGGAGCTGTCAGTGAATCTTATCTTCAGGAGAGTATTGCCCCGGTGGTGCTGGGCAGAGATCCCCATGATCGGGAGGCTATTTTTCAGGAGTTGTGGGTGATTGACCGGCATGAAGCGTTCTTTCCTGTGTTTCTCCCGGGGCCTGTGGATGTGGCTTTGTGGGATATCTGTGCAAAAGAAGCGGAGCTTCCTCTGTATAAATATATAGGAGCATATCGGGACAGTCTGCCTGTGTACGCCAGCAGCAATTTTTTAAATTCCGTGGATGACTATGTGGAGGAGGCACTTTATTACAAAAACAAGGGAATCAAAGGATACAAAGCGCATCCGGCGGGTCCTGTGGACTTTGATATGAAGGTTCATGAAGCAGTTCGTCAAGCTGTGGGTGATGATTTTATCCTGATGACGGATCCTGTGGGAGATTATACGCTAGACGAGGCAATTCGAGTGGGACGTCAGCTGGAAAAGCTGAATTATCAGTGGTTTGAAGAGCCCTTCCGGGATTTTGAGCTATACAAATATACGGAGCTGTGCCGCACCCTGGACATTCCGATTGCAGCCACGGAAACTACGAGGGGCTGTCACTGGGGAGTGGCCCAGGTGATTGCTCAGCGGGCCGCCGATATTGTACGGGCGGATGTGAGCTGGAAAGACGGCGTTACCGGCACTCTGAAGATTGCTCATATGGCGGAGGGCTTTGGCCTGAACTGTGAAATCCACACAACAACGATGAATTATATGGATATGGTTAATCTTCATGTGAGCTGTGCTATCAAAAACTGTCAGTATTTTGAATATTTTGTCCCGGAAGATAATTACCGCCTTCCTATGAAAGGAAATTTGCCTATTGATGAGAAGGGAATCATCCATGTCCCGAATACTCCGGGTATAGGCGCGGAGCTTGACTGGGATTTGATTTATTCTGCCTGCCATAATTATATTTGTCAGGAATATAAGGGATAGGTATCAGGGAGACATCATGGCCGCGTGCTGTTCACAGGAAAAGATGCCGGTATTGCTCATGCTCATACATTATGAGATTGCTGCGGAGAACGACTTCGCTTCCCACATAGATATGTTCCTGATCAGGCATTTTTCCGCTGACCAGGTATTCTACGAGGGTGCGTATTCCTACATAGCCCTGGGCATACGGATTTTTTTGAATCACATTGTTCAGCACGGAACGCCGAAGCCGATCGGATGTGATGGCTGAGATATCGGAGCCTACAGAATACACTTTCCCGGCCTTCTCTGTTTCCTCCAGGGCTTTTCCTAGAAGGATAGTCCCTTGGGAATAGACACTGCAGCAGGCTGCTATGTCGGGCCGCAGAATGCCATTGAAAATATTGATGTAATTTTGGTTGTCCATGGACCAGGAAAAATCCTTATAAATCAGATTGGAATGATGGTTTTCAGACATATAATTTTCAAAGCCTTTTACAACCAGAGCATGGGCTTCCCATCGAGGATTTCCTGCGCACATAAAAATACTTCCGAAATCCGGAATATGGCTGGTAATTAATTCCGCCATGG
>CALWBS010000099.1 GCA_944376135.1 uncultured Enterocloster sp. | reverse complement strand
ATTTAATTTGGCTTCCAATGACTTTTGAAATTTCTTCCGGATTCAGTTCCACTTCGCCCACATCCTTTCCAGATCCGCCAGGCGGCCCTGCACCGTATCTTCCATCCGGCGCCCTTCTATCTCCACCCACATGCCGCCCAAAAGGCTGCTGTCCGTCTCCGCATCCAGAATGACGGGATGCCCGGCCGCATGTTCCAGGCGGACGGTCAGAGCCAGCCGTTCCTCCTCGGTGAGCGGCCGGGCGCTGACCGCCTTTGCCTGCAAAATTCCCTCGTCCCTGTAAAACCGGCTGCGAAATTCCTCAAAGCAGCCAGAAAATTCCCGCAGAAGACCATTTTCACAGAGGATCTTTAAAAAATTTAAAAGATAGGTTCGAATCCGTCCGCCAAATGCCTCATCCAACAGGCCGGTTCTCTCTGCGCGGGAGATGGAGGGCTCCTCTAAAACCCGCAGGTAAGCCCTGTTTTTGTCAAACAGCTCCTTCACCAGCCCCATCTCCTCCAGGACATCCCGCGCCATCCCCTCTGCTTTGACCAGAGAGTAAAGGCTCCCCCCGTAAAGCCTGGCTGTCCGCGTCATGAGGCTGCCCCCACGTTATCTATAAATTCCCGTATGAGCCTGCGGTGATCCTCCTCCTGCATCTCCCGCTCCACCACGCGGGAGGCAATACCCACGGCCAGACTGCCGATCTCCTGTCTGAGCTGCATTTCCGCCGCATGCCGCTGCCCGGCAATCTCTTTCTCTGCCTGTTCCCGCATTCTTCCGGCCTCCTCCCGGGCCGCTGTGATTGTCTCCCTGCTCATCGCCTCCGCCTCTCTGCGGGCGTTTTCCAGCATAGAAGATACCCGGTCCCTGGCCCCGGCAATGCGGGCCTCATACTC
Organism: uncultured Enterocloster sp.; assembly: GCA_944376135.1. Lineage (GTDB taxonomy): Bacteria > Bacillota > Clostridia > Lachnospirales > Lachnospiraceae > Enterocloster. Next base: position 21,056 of record CALWBS010000099.1, on the reverse strand, counting down.
CGCTTTCAGCTCTGCAACCTTTTCCTGCTCTCTCCTCGCCTGGTCAAGCTCCCTCCCAACCAGATTTTTCCGCTTCTCTATGATCGCCGCCACCGGCTTAAACAAAAAGCGCTTGATCAAATATGCCTGGATAAACAGATTGCCGATCTGGACAATAAAGGTCCACGGCATAATTGCCACCAGTGCCTGCGTTTCTCCCATACATATTACCTCCTCTTTCCGGTAGATGGTGCGCTGCTTACAGAAATTTTATAAACATTCCCGGGGCCACAAAAATAAGAAGCAGGCCTGTCACAAATCCGTAAATACCGGTTGTCTCCGCGATGGCACAGCCCAAAAGCATGGTGCTGGTTACATCCCCTCTGCTCTCCGGCTGGCGTCCGATAGCCTCCAGGGCCTTTGCCACCGCATTTCCCTCACCAATGCCGGGGCCAATGCCTGCAATCAGGGCGCAGCCGGCCCCCACGGCACAGCCGGCCAAAGCGATTCCCCGGGCAAGAAGCTGAAATTCTGTCATTTTCCTATCCCTCCTGTGATTGTGTGCAAATATACATAACGGTCAGCAGGCTGAAAATAAATGCCTGCATGACACCGGAAAACCAGTCAAAATACAGGGACAGCACCGCCGGAATTCCCAGCGAGAATAAGGGAATCTCCCCAAGAATTTCTCCCAGAATTCCCGGCAGCCGTCCGAACACTGCCGAAGAGGCCAGAGCCAGGGCCCAGTAGATAAGGCCGCTTATCACCAGACCGGAAAGAATATTTCCAAAATGCCGACAGGCCATGCTCACCGGTGCGGCAAGCTCCGACAGGATATTAAACGGCGTCATCACCGGCAGGGGCACGGTAAATCCCTTGAGGTATCTGAGGAATCCGCCGCTCTTTATCTTGGCCGCCGTTATCATCACAAATACCACCAGAGCCCACGCCGCCTCCGTGGAGAGATCCGCGGTGGGACTTCTAAGGCCCGTCAGGCTGATAAGATTTGACACGAGGCTTGTGGCAAAAAGGGCAGTCACAAAGGGTATCAGGCGCTCCTGCCGGCTTCCCCCATGATCCAGGACCAGACGGCTGGCCTTCTCCGCCAAAAGCTCCGCCAGCGCCTGTTTTCCGGAAATATTCTCCACCCGCAGCCCTGCCGTCAGCCAGATACAGCCGCCGGTGACTATAAGCATCACAATCCAGCTCACCGCCATTGTCTCCGTGATGAGGATGTCACCCAAAAATGGGATATCCGCCGGAATCCGCAGATAAATTTCCGGTCCGGAAATATTAAACTCCATGCTCCCCTGCCTCCTCTCTTTGCAGGCCCCGCAGCCGGATGCAGATGCCAGGGATAAACAGCGGGATGACCGCTGCCGCCAGATTCAGCCAGGGCAGAACAGCCGCAAGGATCACCCAAAGAATCTGTCCGAGAGTCCGCAGCCGGTAGCTTGCCCGCATACGCCGCTTTGCCCCCTCCTTCTCTCCGGCCGAGACAATTTTCTGCACGGTCAGGCCCATAATCCAAAAGTTTGCCGCGGCCACAACGGCGCCGAGAATCCCTGACACAATGACTCCCATATGAAAAGGCACCTTTTCCGGAAAAATAAAATGGAGAAGACCGAACGCCAGAAGCATCAAAAGCGTTCCCGCCGCCGTACACACGGCAATGCGTCCGGTCTCTTCTTTGACTGCAGACTGCATGAATGGGCCTCCTCTTCAAGCTGTATTCAGCTCATTAAATGTATGTGTTCCTACACTAGAGTTAGGCTATGCAGAGTTTTATCAATATAATCTGGAAATTTGAGGAAAAACAAGAGGCCGCCTCTAAACAAGACAGCCCCTCTTACTTCTATAAATTATTGATTTGTTCTGCTATTTTTCTGTAGTAACTTGATTTCTACCCCTCCAGCGGAATGTTTTAAATACACATATGGATAACGGCCATTGGTATCTATAGGCGCTTCATTCATCTTGAAGGAATATCCCTTACTCTGCAAGTATGTGACCGAACGCTTTATATGATTCGTGCTAATTGTAATGATAATTGATGTTGAGAACGAATCTGCATCTTTCGAAAATACAATCTCCTTTCCTACCCTACACATCCCCTCCTCCATCGATACATGTAAATTAAAAACATCAAACAGCTCGGAAATTTCTCCTATCTGGTTTAAATCGCTTTTAATTTCTATATTATCTATTTGAAAACCTAACATTGCATATACCGCTTCGCGCGCATTTAATCGAATTGCATCCCAATCATTATTTTTTATAAGATCAATAGGCGCTAGCCAGTCCCCTTCGCACGCGAACACATTGCTGAACGAAAGATAATCTTCCGCTGTGGATGTAGCAATCTCTCCTCTCGGTAGAAAGTGTATATGAGGATACATTCTTTTTAATTGATAAATAAAATCGGGACCTCCAATTAATGTTATTGGAGCAAGACAAATATATGTAAATCCCTTTTCTACTGCAATATCCACTTCTCCCAAAGTTGAAGCCATAGGAAAGACGAATAATTCGCTTTCCACCGCGGCCTCCATCGCCTGTTGATTAATTACACTGATAAAGCCAAACTGTGCTCCATATCGCTCGGCCTGCTTCACTTGGTCTGCGGTCGTCAACAACGAACATCCATATTGTATACCAGGAACACGCTGAGATAGCTCGATTAAAATTTCCCCGGTAACATCCCCTTTCCAAGGGAAGTCCACCACATAAAAATTTTCTCTGCTAAGTGCATTGGCTACCCCTATGGCCTGCTCGGCATTTTCTGCATAAATGGCCGGAAGAATTCCCTGTCGCTGAATACGTTCTCTTATATGGTAATTCATTTTCTCTCCTATTTCGAATTATACATGTCTTTCAAGTATGGCCTCATATACATAGCTGTATAATATGGATTTTCTGTTTCCCTTTCAAATCCCGCCTCTAGTATTTCCTTAACGTAGAATTCGTGATATTTATCTAACTTTTCTTCATCCAACTTAACGCCTATTCCTATGCCTTGCGGCACATCCATGTACGGGCTCTGTTTCATCTGCATAGGGCCTCCTACAATTACATCATCAATCATACTGCGATATTCTGACATAGAACAAGCCATAGAAAAATTAGGGCAAGATGCCATGACATGAAGGCTTCCCGCTAATGCAATACCCAATTGGAAAAATGAATGATGAACACATTGTATTCCTGCTGCCTCTGCCATCCCTGCACTGATTCTTACTCCGTTATAGCCTGCGTCGAAACGGCCATCCAACTTAACATAATCAACACAGTCCTTTTTTATCACATTGACCAGATCATACATGGTCCAGTTTGATTCATGTCCTAAGATAGGGACATTCACATGATCCCTCACATGCTTAAGGGCGTCAAGATTATACATCATAACAGGCTGCTCTATCCATCCGATTCCGTACGATTCCATCCGTGCAATAATACTTATTGCATCGCCGGTAGACCACGCCTGATTGGCATCCCCACATATTTTCACTCCTGGGTCAGGTGCTCCTTCCCGCATAGCGGCAATTGCGCGAATGTCGTCTTCTGGGTCCATTCCAATTTTCGTATATAATGTACGATAGCCTTCATCGACCATTTGGCTTGCCATTTCTCTCATTCCTGCGCTTTCTTGGCGTTCAATTACTCCTATGATTTCTACCTTATTTCTGAACGCCCCGCCCCATAACTGATATAACGGCATCTGGGCCTTTTGTCCAAGAATATCCCACAATGCCAATTCAATGCCAGAAAAAGCCCAGCTTGCCACATGAATATGCAAATGATTCGCATTATACTGTACATAAAGACGTTTCATCAATAAATTGATATTTCCGCAGTCTTCTCCTACTAGAATCGGTTTTGCCGAATTTACAATTGCGCTGGATAAATCTAAGCCCAAAACAGCCGGTGTCTCTCCAATTCCAACATATCCCTCATCTGTAAACACCTGAACAATTACCGCAATTACTGCATTAGGTCCCTTTCGCATTTTCGACTTAGTCTTTGATGGCTTTAATGGCACTGCAACAGGTGTTGCCTTTATATCGGTAATCTTCATCGCTTTCCCCCTCAACTACCATTCATCTAATCATTTTCCTGAATTACTACTCCACGCCCAATGTCCCTATAATTATATAGTGTGTATTTAGAAATATTTAAATAATTGCAAACCCTTGTCCCTGACTTTGTTATCAGAAAAGCTCCTCTTTCATCCAAATAATGTATGAACATTAGTTTATCTTCTTTGGTCATATTTTCCGGTTCTTTTCCTACATAATGGTGTGCGTCCTCAATTAAATTATTCAAAAGAGTATTAACATCTTTCGTAAATGTCTCCTTTTTTTCTGTATTGCTGCGATTAATATTATCCCGCAAATATTGCTCCATTGCTAATGTTTGCGTTATATCTTGATTGATACAAATACTTCCAATTACTTTTCCGTCTTCTCCGTAAATAAATATCGTAGAGCATCGCAGCGTCTTGCCATCTTCTGTACAGAGGATCTCATTATAGGAATTGCCATCATCATTCGAACCGCTCAACACCTCCAACCCCAAATCATCCCCGGTATCGCCAATCTTTCTCCCTGTAATATGCCCATTGCGAATATCTACAATTGAATGTTCATATTCATTGGTTAAATCATGTAATACCAACTCTACATTTTTCCCAAAGTGTGCCTCCAACATATCAAACATTGTTATAAAAAAGTTTTTTTCATCTGTTAAATTACGCATGCTTTCCACCCTTCTGCAACTCACATTTTTATAATTATATCATAAAATACAATCATGTATATAGCCAGCAGGCAACCTTTTGGTTACCGTTCTCATGCAGTACTGGCTCTTCCCGCCGACATCTATCTGTTGCATGCGGGCATCGCGTATGAAATACACAACCAGAAGGTGGATTCAGCGCACTAGGAACTTCTCCTTGCAAAATTGTCTTTGCGTTTTTCTTACCAATACTAGGAACCGATTCTAACAATGCTTGGGTATATGGATGCAAAGGGGTGGAAAATAAGTCTTTCTTGGAACCAATTTCAACGATTTTACCCAAATACATTACTATAATTCGATCGCATATATATTTGATAACAGCCAGATCATGAGAGATAAACAAATAGGTAAGCTCTTGTTCCTTCTTTATTTGTATTAACAATGACAAAATTTGCGCCTGAATTGATACATCCAACGCTGATACTGATTCATCCGCCACAATAAAACTTGGCTGCAATGCAAGGGCTCTGGCAATGCAAATCCGTTGTCTCTGACCGCCGCTGAATTCATATGGGAATTTATTCATATCATCTGCTTGAAGCCCGACTGCTTTCAAAAGTTCTGCTACATATTCTTTTTTTTCGTTGAAATTTTTTACCCGATGATAAATTACCAGTGGTTCTCCCACTGCATTTAAAATGCGCAGCCTAGGATCTAAAGAGGCATACGGGTCTTGGAAAATCAATTGCATTTTTGCACGATATTGCTTCAACTGTTTTTCTGATAAATTATCAATCCTCTCTCCTTCAAAAAAAACTTTTCCACTTGTCAATTTAAGCAGTGACAATAACATGAAACCCGTAGTACTTTTTCCACACCCAGATTCCCCGACCAATCCCAGTGTCTCCCCTTTGTAAATATCAAAAGAAATATTATTAACCGCACATAATCGTGTTTTTTTAAACATTCCATTTCGTACATAATACGTCTTATTCAAATTCTGGGCTTGAACAAGAACATCGGTATCATCTACAGTTTTAAGGAAGCTATCCATTATTATCTCCTCTTTCAAGCAAGTGGCATGCCGCATAGTGCCCTGATTCAATTTCTCTTAAATCTGGGATCATCGTCCGACAGATCTCATTTGCAAATGTACAGCGATTACTAAAATGGCATCCCTTGGGCATACTCCACAAATGTGGAATTGTGCCAGGAATTTGTGTCAGCACTTTATCTTCCAATGAAATTTGTGGAATGCAGTTCAAAAGCCCTATTGTATACGGATGCACCGGTTTTTCAAAAAATACATCCGCGCAATTTTCTTCCACTTTCATTCCACCGTACATAACCATTATATTGTCCGCTATTTGAGAAACTACCCCCATATCATGGGTAATAAATATAATCGATGTATTAAATTCTTTTTTAAGGGACGAAAGTAATTCCAAAATTTGTGCCTGTACAGTAACGTCAAGTGCCGTTGTGGGTTCGTCAGCAATTAATATATCCGGATTACAAGCCAGTGCGATAGCAATCATTACACGTTGCCTTAGTCCGCCGCTTAATTCATGGGGAAACTGTTTAATTCTTCTAGACGCCTCTGTGATTCCTACTTTCTCCAACAAATTGATTGCATATTCCGTAGCATCTTTTTTCCGCATATTCTTGTGACGCATAAGAACTTCATTAATCTGATAGCCTATCGTATACACTGGATTGAGTGCTGTCATAGGTTCTTGAAATATCATGGAGATCCTGTTTCCGCGTATTCCCTGCATCTCCTTATCATCTAAGTTCGCGATGTCACGGCCGGCAAACTCTATTTTTCCTCCAGCAATCTGCCCCCCCGGCTTGGGAAGGAGCCCCATCACTGCAAGACATGTAACCGTTTTTCCACTACCAGATTCTCCAACAATGCACAACGTCTCCCCTTTATGCAAAGAAAAGCTCAAATTCTGAACAGCCGTTACAATCCCATGCTCCGTTGCAAAAGTAATATGTAAATTCTCTACTCGCAAAATACTGTCATTCACATTATCCCTCCTTCATTAAATCCCGGAACTTAGGATCTGCATTGTCTCTTAAAGCATCTCCGATCATATTAACAGCCAAAACAGTAAAAACGATTGCTAAACCCGGATATATAACAATCCAGGGAGCATTGGTCATAAATTGACTTCCCTCATTAAGCATATTTCCCCATGTAGGAATTTCCCGCGGTATTCCTAACCCCAAATAGTCTAATGAGGCAAGCTGCAGCAAAGCTCCTGAAAAAGTAAATGTAGCCTGAACGATAATGGGCGAAATTAAATTTGGAAGAATATGACATCCAATTATACGCATATTCCCCGCCCCTTGGGCCCTGCAGGCCGTTATATATACCTCTGCCTTTAATTTTAGTGTTAATCCATAAATAACTCGCGCCATGCGGGTCGTATAATAAATCCCAACCGCGATAATTACATTCATAACTCCTTGACCTAAAATGGTAATAAAAAGCATCGCTAAAAGAATAGGTGGAAATACCATCATAGAGTCAATTAGTCTCATAATAATCGTTTCTGCAGACCGCACATATCCTGCAATCAATCCCAGCAAACATCCCAGCGACATTGAAAAAATTACAATTCCTAATGCGCCAAGAAGGCTCATTTGGCTTCCATAAATGACTCTTGACAAAATATCTCTTCCAAAATTATCTGTCCCTAAAAGATGATCTGATCTAAAAAATGTAAGCCTTACCGATATTTCCTGAGCATTCGGATCATAGGGTGACAATACTTTTGCAAAAATAGCACAAATGAGAACCAGGATCAAGAAGATTAATGCCCCTGTTGTAATTTTACGTTTTCTTAATATTTTTAGCATAAATACCCCTCCTCAATCAATCGGAGTATCGAACACGTGGATCTATTTTTGCATATGAAATATCTACTAACAAATTTATCACCATAAAAACTACTGCAAGAAGCAATGCAACCCCTTGTACTGTTGGATAATCTCTTTGCAGGATAGAATCTGTTAACAATTTCCCAAGGCCAGGAAGCGCAAACACGTTTTCTGTAACTACAGATCCAGAAATTAGTGCTGCAAAAATAAACCCAAATGAGGACACCACACTGATAAGAGAATTTCTGAAAACATGTTTTATATTTACTTCCATATTCGTAAGCCCTTTTGAACGTGCTGTCCTTACATAATCTTCTTTCATTAAGTCCAACATCCCCGAGCGGATCATTCGGATAACAAGAGCCGTATTAGGAATCCCGACTGTAATGGCTGGAAGAATAAGATAACGTAAATTTGCAACATTGCCGTCTCTCATAATTGACGAAAACCCCGATGAAGGAAAAAACGGAAGAGCGACAGCAAACATTAGCATCAGGGTAAGCCCAAGCCAAAATGTTGGCACCGCGGCAAAAAACATTGCTATACTAGATAAAATTTGGTCTGTCCACGTGTTTGCTTTTACTGCGCTTACAATTCCCACTGGGATTGACACCAAAATAATAATCAAACTGCTCATAATACCCAGAAGCAAATTACACTCCACCCGTGAGGCAATTACATCTACTACTGGTTTTCTTTGGATAATTGAATCCCCCAAGTCTCCTCTTATTGCATTTGTGATCCATAGGATATACTGCTTATAAATGGGTTCATTCAATCCAAGCTCTTGTTGTAATTCTATTACTTTTTCTTCTGGGGCCGCATCCCCAAGCATTACTCTGGCCGGATCTCCCGGTACTAAGCGTATGATGAAAAATATCAGCAATGATACGATAAAAAGCGTTGGTATCATTGAAAGCATCCGTTTTAATGTATAATATAACATAGTCGGCTTTCTCTCCCTTCTGTATCATAGCTTCTGGAGCAAAGGATTCCATACAGACATCTTTCGCCCATATGAAATCCTCATTTCACCCATATAGGATTCCTATTTACTGAATCTGAACCCCCCAGAAGTATGGATAGATATCAACACGTTCAGGCAAGCCAGTCAAACGATTTGAATAAACATCATAGTCAAAGAAATGCCCGATATCAATAATTGGAAGCTGTGTATAAATCAACTCTTGAATTTCACTCCATATCGCTGTACGGGCCCCATCGTCCATTTCCGCAACAAACGCGTCAAATAGCTCATTCCGTTCCGGCGTGGACCACCAGCCTGCATAAGACGTATTCATCACATCGTAAACTAAAGGCAACGGATTCATCGACATATGGGTAAAGAACAAATCCCAATTATCCGGATTTTTTCTCTGCTCCATCATTGTTGCACCTTCCAAGTACTGTGCGTCAATATTAAATCCTGCATTTTTTAATTGTTCAATGATTACTGTACACATATTTACATAGTTTTGATAGTTTGTATTTACATAAAATGTAATCGTCTCTCCATTATAGCCAGCAGCCTGGGCCATTTCCTGCGCCTTTACCGGATCGCCTTGGTTGTAGTCAGGGCATTCAATACCGCTATGATAGAAAAACCCTTCTGGATAGATTTCTGGGCAAAGACTATAGAGCTCCTGTGCCCCCAATGCGGCCTGAAGAACCTCTTCCGAGTTAATTGCCGTTTGCAGCGCATGACGAAGCGGATAATTATCTGCCAAAATTCCCGCCGTATTGTTTATAAATACTACGCCGTTCATAGCACCGGCATTCACGGTAGTGACTAAATTACTTTCGTTTTTAAGGGATTCGAACATATCGCCGCTTAACATATATGCATAATCATAATCCCCCGCCCGCAGTCCCGTTGTACGGGTATTCACATCTTCAACCACATAAAATTCCAGGCGATCCACAAGAGCCTCTCTTTTTCCTGACGGCCCATCCGGCGTTTCGCTTCTTGAAGAGTACTCCTCAAATCGCTCCATCACGAAGGAATTGCCATTAATATGCTCAACAAATTTATACGGACCAGTTCCTATATATTGGTCCTCTGTGAAAGCTTCATTTCCTGCCTCTTCCGCCACCTCACTCGGAACTATATAGCAACACCCACAATAAAAGGCCAGGATATTCTTCCATGGACCATACGGCTTGTTAAACTTAATAGAAACCGTATAGTCATCTTCTGCCACTACTTCATCAACATATTCTCTAATCAAACTGGCCCTAATACCATTTTCTATCCAACGATCTAGTGAAGCTTTAACATCCTCTGATGTCATCTCTTTTCCATTATGAAATAGAACTCCTTCTCGTAAATGCATAGTCGCTGTTAATCCATCCGCCGATACTTCATCCGTCTCAACCAACATGGGCTGCAAATTCATACTAGAATCATATACATATAAACATTCAAATATCTGCTGCCCCAGACGCACTGCATTGTCCACAGTGCTCAATGTTGTGTCCAATGTCGGTGGTTCTTCTGGAAATGCAATGCGAATTGTTGACTTTTCCTCAATTTCCTGCTCTTCTTCTGATGATGTCATCGTAATATCATTAGAAGATTCTGCTGTTTGGCTTCCCCCACAAGCTGCCAAAGTTCCAGCTGACAGTACTATTAAACCAATCGCTACCATTGCTTTTAACTGCCTCATTTTTCTTCCCCTTTCTTTTTTTGCGTTTAATTAATTATCAATATCCCAGCTGCAAAAATTTTTCTATTTCTTCTTTGCTTTTTCCTGCAATTCCCAATTTTTCTGCTGTTCTCCCCAAATGCCAGTAGTCCATGTCCATCAAGCCACTGGCCAAAGTAATCAACGCTTCCATAAGCGGCATAGAAATACCTAATTGTCTTCCCAAAGCTACTACTGGCAACGCAGAAAATGGTATATCCTCTGTCATATAACGATGATTCAAACTTGTTGGTCCAGCCGATTGCATAAAATCTCGACTTCCTCTTAAAGTCTCATATGTTGTATTTTCTAATTTAGGACAATACCCTTTTCTTACATAGGATTGAGCTAGTGTAACATGCGGATGCCCCAAAGCATCCCCAACGGCCATACGCTCTTCATCCATCTTATCTAGTAAGCGGGCAGTAGCAGGTGTAATCCCATCCCTATAGTGATAATTATTTGGATTACCATCTGTATGCGCAGCATTTAGTAACATAATCGGCCCATGACTTAATATGTTTCCATTGTTTAATGAACATTCCATCACATCATTTGCCTGCAATACATTATCAAATAAAGTTGCCGCTACCGGAAATACTTCCGGATTGTCTTTAGCAGGAAATGCTGAGAATAGATTTTCTTTTAAGATAGTAGCAATTCTCACTTTATTAGGCGCCACCTTTTTACATCCGTAAGGAAGTGTACAATATTCGCCTAATTTTACTTTACTCCCCATTCCTGCATCATGAAAAATTTTAGCAAACTGCAGTGCCCCACCCGTGCTCCCCGCACATAAAAATATATATTGCCCTTCGTGCATATACCGCATTATTTTGTGCGCAGTTGTCTCAAACGCAAACGAGGGAATTACTACTAGTACAATATCGGCTTCATTTAAAGCCTCTTCTAAATTGCATGTGATTTTATACAAATACGCTTGTTTACAGTCCCCATTCTCCTCAACAATTATCGTTTTAGATTCTAAAATAGCTTGAAGGTTATCTTCAAATTCTTCACAATCCCATAAAATCACTTCATATCCACGTAATGCAACTTTTGCAGCCACAGTAAATGCCCCGTTCCCAGATCCAATTACACAAACTTTTTGTTTTTTTCCTTCGACCACTATTCATTTTTCTCCTTATTTTTTTTTAGATGCAAAATACTATGTGCATTTTTTACATTTTTTTCTTTCTATGTCGTCATAATATCACAATATTCACCATTTGTAAAGTGTCTTTATACTTATTTTTCAAAAAAAAATTTTTATTCATCCAAGTGTCTTTACTCTATTATTATTTATATTTGCCGATTCGCTAAATAATATTTAGCATAATTAGGATTTGAATGTGTCGACGCAAAAACATCTATAGCCATCTTATCTTGTTCCGCCATATTCGGTATATAAAAACGTAGAGTAAAATAGCAGATGACAAGAAACTATTCTGTAAACTTGCTCACAGGAGGTTCCATCATGGAAAAAGTTTGGCGACAAATGCTGTTTCAGGGCAAAAAAGCACCGCTGCAATCCCTATTTTATAAGGGTTTTACAGCGGTGCTGCTCCATTCTGGACAATATTTTCGCAGTGAGATTCAGCCGACCACTGATTCTTGATCGGCATGCTCAGGGTGCCAAAAGTCTATCCAATATATTATTCCCCCTTCCCAAACACCGCCGCCGGATCCAGCGCATCCCGCAGCGCATCTCCCACGAAATTGATGGACACCACCAAAAGCACAATCAACAGCCCCGGCGGAATCCACAGCCATGGCTGCCGGGTAAGCACGGTCAGGGACTGGGCGCTGTTTAGCATATTGCCCAGGCTGGCCGCCGGGGGCTGAACGCCCATTCCCAGAAAGCTCAAGGCCGCTTCGTCCAGCATGGAGAGGGCCATCACTGAGGTGGCGTACACCAGTATCGGCGCCATGGTATTAGGCAGTATCTCGGAAAACAGGATATGGCGGGAAGGCATTCCGGCCACAATGCTGCTCTTCACAAAATTGCTCTCCCGAAGGCTTAACACATTTCCTCTGACAAGCCGGGCCGCGCCGGGCCAGTCCACAAAGCCCAGGATCAGAATAATGCTCCAAAGGCCGGGCCGAAAGATGGCAGCCGCCACCAGAACCAGCAGAATATAGGGGAAGGACATCACCATGTCCGTAAACCGCATGATGGCAATGTCAGCCCAGCCGCCGAAATACCCTGCGGCAAGCCCCAGAGCCGTTCCAATGGCTGTCGATATCACAGTGGCCAAAATCCCCACCATAAGGGAAACCCGGGAAGCATAGAGCAGGCGGCTTAACACGTCCCTGCCGATCTGGTCGGTTCCCAGAAGAAATTCCCCGCTAGGAGGCGCTGCGAAGGGCCCCGCAATGGCCTCCGGATCATAGGGAGCCAGAACGGGCGCCAGCAGGGCCGCACCGCCGATAAGAATCAAAAGCACCAGGCTGACATTTGCCAGGCGGTGGCGTTTAAAGCGCCGCCAGACCATTTTTCCGTAGCTCTCATATTCCTGTTCTTCAAACTGCGTCTCACTCTCTCGCTTCATATCATAAACCGCCTCCTCTCTCAGCCCTGTCCGTCAAACCGGATGGCAGGATTTACCAGGGCATAAAGAATATCCGTCAGCAGATTCGCCCCCAGAACCACCACGGCCGACAGCAGGCACACGCCCATAATCACAGGATAATCACGGGACAAAATGGCGCTCATGGTCATGAGCCCCAGTCCCGGCCAGGAGAACAGCTGCTCTACAATCACAGCTCCGCCAAAAAGCAGGGGAATCTGCATCCCAATGACCGTCACAATGGGCACCAGGGCATTTGCCAGGGCATGGCGCCAGATTACCCGGCGGCGGCCGATTCCCTTGGCTCTGGCCGTGCGCAGATAATCCTGCTCCAGAATCTCAAGAACCGCGCTGCGGATATAGCGGATATTAGAGCCCGCCATGGACACGGACAGAACCAGCACCGGCATCACCATGTGGGCCGCAATATCGAGAATTCCGCCGGAGCCGCCCAGGGTTTCCATACCGTTCGAGGGCAAAAGCCCCAGACGTATGGTAAATATATAGACCAGCACCAGGGCCAGGAAAAAGCCCGGTATGCTGCTCCCGAAAAAAGATGCAGTCACCACCGCGTAATCCCGCTTGGTATACTGATGAACCGCACTGTAGATTCCTGCAGGAACCGACAGGAGGAGGCTCACGAGCAGGCTCACTCCCATGAGGAGAAGCGTAGGCCCCAGACGGCTTCCGATCATCTGGGCTACCGGCTGATAGGTCTTCATGGACACTCCCATGTTCCCCTGAAGGAGCTGTCCCAGCCACATAAAATACTGAATATAAAAAGGCTTATCCAGCCCCAAAGCTGCCTCCCGGACCGCGATGGCCTCCTGGGAAATCCTTGCCCCCTGCAGCATTTCCAGAGGGCTTCCCGCAAAACACATGATCGCATAGTCGATAATGGTGATCCCGATCAGCGTGGGGATGGCAATTAACAGCCGTTTGATAATATATCGCGTCATAGATGCCTCCCTTCTGCTTCTCCCTCCAGGAGGGGCTGCGAGCGCTTCCGTTTTCTGGGGTCAGCCACGGGAACTGCTGCCAGAAGGGCCCTGGTATAGGGATGAACCGGATGTTCAAAAATCTGGCGGCTGTCACCGATCTCCACAATTTTCCCCAGATACATGACAGCAATGCGGTGGCTCACGTAATCCACAGCCCCCAGGCCATGGCCGATAAAAATACAAGTCAGCCCCAGCTTCTCCTGGAGCTCCCTGAACAAATTCAAAATCTGGGCCTGAATGGATACGTCCAGAGCGCTCACCGGCTCGTCGCAGATGAGGAGCTCAGGGCGCAGGGAAAGAGCCTTTGCAATGCCGATCCGCTGGCGCTGGCCGCCGGAAAACTGGCGCGGATATCGCTCCAGAGCGCCCCGGGGCAGACCTACCATATCCATGAGACGTCCTGTCTCCTCCCGGATATTCTTTTTGTCCGCCAGACCGTGGTACAGCATGGGCTCCGCCAAAATATCAAAGATTCTCTTCCTGGGATTCAGCGACGAATAGGAGTCCTGAAAGACCATCTGAATCTTTGTCCGGACTCCCCGTTTCTCTTCCCGGCCCATGGCCGTAAGATTCTTTCCCTCATACCACACGCTCCCCGCATCCGGCTTTTCCAGACCGGCGAGAAGGCGGCCCAGGGTAGACTTTCCGCAGCCTGACTCTCCCACCAGGCCCAGGGTCTCCCCCTTGCGGAGAGAAAATGAGACGCCGTCCACCGCCTTTATCCTTCCGCTTTTACCAGAAAACGGGCCGCCTCCCGCCTTATACTGCTTTTCCAATCCCTCCGCCCGCAGCAGAGGTTCTTCCTTCCTATCCTGCATTTACAATAATCTCCTCGGCCCGGCAGCAGCGCACCAGACGGCGGCTTTCCTCCGTCTGGCCTCTGCCGGCTGTATGAATCTCCCGCTCCGTCTGTTCCTCCCCGCACGCCTCTTTCCGATACGGACATCGGGGAGCAAAGCGGCATCCCTCCATCTGATCGTAGCGCTCGGGAACCGTTCCCTTGATGGAGACGAGAACGCTGTCCCTTCCCCTCCCGACGGCCGGCATCGCAGCCATCAGGGCGCGGGTATAGGGATGGGCCGGCCTGTCAAAAAGCTCCAAAACCGGCGCCTGCTCAATAATCTGACCCGCATACATCACAAGCACCCGGTCGGCCATCTGGGCCACCACCCCCATATCATGGGTAATCAGAAGAACCGCCATCCCCGTCTCCTCCCGCAGCTTGAGAATGAGGTCCATAATCTGGGCCTGAATCGTCACATCCAGCGCCGTAGTGGGCTCGTCCGCGATGAGAAGCTTCGGCTCGCAGGCCAAGGCCATGGCAATCATCACCCGCTGGCGCTGACCGCCGGAGAGCTGGTGGGGATATTTTTCCATAATGGAAGAGATCCCTCCCAGCCCCACCTTTTCAAGGAGCGCCCGGGCCCGTTCTTCCCGCGCTTTCCGGTCCAGATCCATGTGAGCCTCCATGCTCTCCATCAGCTGCTTTCCTATGGGGAATACCGGATTTAAGGCGCTTAGCGGGTCCTGAAAAATCATGGTCAGATTATTTCCCCGTATGCGGTCCAGCTCTTTCTCCGGAAGGCCTAAAATCTCCTGTCCCTGAAAACGGACGCTTCCCGATGCCCGGCCGCCGCGGCCAAGGAGTCCCATCACCGCTAAAGACGTCACGCTCTTTCCGCAGCCCGACTCGCCCACCAGGCAGACCACCTCGCCGGGGTTTACCTGAAAGGAAATCCGGTCCACGCTGACGCTTTTCCCCTTGTCGCCTGAAAACTCCACCTGCAGGTCCTCCGCCGCAAGTACATGCTCCACGGTCATTCTCCTCCCCCCATCAATCAAGATATATCCCACTTCTCCACGTGATTGAAGAATCCGTACACACTGGGCTCTGCATTTACAAGGCGCTTATTTGCGGCCGCCATGGTCTTAATGATATAGGCGGAGAACATGGGCACATCCTCCTGTACCTGGCGGTCCACCGCTCCGTAAAGATTTTTCAGCTCCTCGGCATCGCTGGTAAGCGGAATCCGGGCAAAGGCCTCCTCAACCGCATCGCTGGTATAGCCCGTCCAGCTTCCCTCGCCGCCCAAAAGCCACGCAATATCCACATAAGGATCCACCGGCGGATAGGTGTACTGTACGGCCAACACATCAAAATCCCCGCTGCCCGCCGTGCTCATCAGGGTATTGATGTCCATGGTCTGAATCTGGGCCTGAATTCCCACCGCTGCCCACTGGGCCACAATGATGGATGCCGCGTTCACAAAGGTGCTGTCCCCAGAATCCACACAGAAGCGCAGCACCTGGCTGCCGTCCCATCCGCTCTCCTCCAGGAGGGCCTTGGCCTTCTCCGGATCATAAGGAAGAGGGGTAAGCGTCTCATCGTAATAGGGGCTGGCAGAGGACAGAAAGCCCTCGGACACCTCGCCGTTTCCCTTTAAGAGCTGGTCTAGAATCTGCTGCCGGTCAATGGCATAGACCATGGCCTGGCGAACCCGGGCGTCCGGTATATTTTCCGTGCGGATGAACACGGACTGATTGGTAATCGGATCTCCGAAGGAGACTTCCACGTTTTCCAGCGCCTGCACGCTCTCATAATCCTCCAGCGGAATCGCGCTCATCGTATTCTGGGTAATGTCAATTTCCCCAGACTGCAGGCCTGCCAGAAGCTGGCTGCCCTCCACAATACGGATGTTCAGCCGGTCAATGGCCGGCGCTCCCTTCCAGTACGCGTCATTGGCCTCATAAGAAATGTAGTGATCCTTGTCAAATTCCGTCACCCGATAAGGTCCGCTCACCACATCCGGATGGTTGAACCAGTCGTAGGAGGCCAGCTCCGCCTCCCCCACGCCCTCCAGCACATGCTTGGGCAGAGTCATCAGATAGCGGCCGTAGGAGCTGTTGAAGGTAATAAGGGACATGGGCTCCTTGGTCGTGAACCGCACGGTCTTGTCATCCACCTTGACAATGCCCTCAATGTGGTCCGCTCCCTCCTCTACAAAACCGTCATCGCCCACGCCCTCAAAGACGTAGTACATCATGGCGGTATTGCCGATTACCGGGCTGCACAGACGCAGCGCCGTGTAAACCACATCGTCCGCAGTAACCGGCTGACCGTCGGACCAGACGGCTGCCTCGTCAATGTGCACCAGAAAATTTCTCTCATCCTCCGCGGTGATGGAGTCCGCCAGCATACCCTCAAACTCCATGTCCGCGTCCAGTTCCACCAGAGGCAGAAACATCAGGCCTGTGGCATATTTATTGATCTCCACCCCATCCATGAGAAGGGGATTTAAGGTGTTGAGGCTGCTGGTGACGCCCACGTTCACCACCTTCTCGCCGGGGGCTGCCTCCAAAGCCGCACTTCCCTCTCCCTGGGACGGGGCCTGGCCGCTCTCCCCGGCACTCCCGGAGCCGCTCTGGCCGCAGCCAGCCAAAGAAAAAGCCACTGCGGCGGCCAAGGCTGCCGCCGCGGCCCGCTTTATGATTTCTTTACAAGATTTTTTCATTCTTCGTTACTCCTCTATTCATAGTAGTTTACTATGTTTATATCATTTCACCTGTTACTTGTCAATACCGGCCGATTTCTGGCCAATGCGGATGGCGGGAATGAATTTTCAAACATGCTCTATCGGTTCTCACCCGTGCCGGGCGGCTTAAGAAAAAGCACCGTATAATACCCCGCCCGTTCCTCCAGCTCCTCCAGGCTCCTATACACTTTCTCCCCCTCCATACCGCAGCGCTCCACTCCCTGAACCTGGTATCCGCTCTCCGCCAGGAGCTTCTTGACCTTGCCCATGGCGCTTCCCGCCTTCATAAGCACCTTTACGCCGGGATAATGAAGCGCTTCCTCCGCTCCGTAGGAGGAGGGGATCACGTGAAGCTCTTCCCCTCCCTCCGCCAAAGAACAGCCGAGCCTGGCCGCCGCCGCGCAGAAGGATGTGACGCCGCTCACCATCTCCACGGAAAATCCGGCTTTTTCTACCGCTCCGGCACCGTAGAGGGAAGTGGAATAAATGGACACATCCCCCAGGTTCAGCCAGGCCACATCCCTGCCCCGGCGCAGCGTTTCCATCAACGTTTCCGCTGCCTCCCGGTGACTTTTTGTCAGAAGCTCTTTATCCCTTGTCATAGGCATATAAAGAGGGAGCAGCTCCTTCTCCCCTATTTCCGGCACTGCCCCGGCGGCAATCTGATAAGCTACGCTGTTTTCCCCGGTCTTTCTTCCTGTCCTCTCCGTCTGCGCCTCCCGCTGCTCCGCCGCAGCCCGGGCAGAGCCCGCGTCCCGGGGAACTGCCGCATCTTTGACAGACACTGCAATCACCGGGCACTGCCGGATAAGGCGAACCGCCTTTAGTGTCAAAAGCTCCGGGTCCCCCGGTCCCACGCTGACGCAGTAAAGTTTTCCATTCATCGGCTTTCCTCCTGTCTCCGGCATCTTGTACACAGTATATCCCGATGCCTTTCCCTTCAAAATCTGCCACAGCTACATTATATATGGCTCCTATATGGATGGCAACCCACTTCGTGTATTTCCGGCCGTGCCTTATGAATCCCCGCTGCCCGGCCCCAAATTTGATTCTTCTCTTGAATCTCCCTTCACCCCATGGTAAGCTTATAAGGCGGCTCTTTTGCAGGCCGCAGGAGGAGACATACCATGCATACACAGCTTTCTACCCTTAAACGGGCGCTGTTCTGCGCCTTTCCCTACACCATCCCCATCCTTGCGGGATTCTTGTTTCTGGGCATGACATACGGAATTTATATGAATGTTTCCGGCTTCAGCTTCTTGTATCCCATGTTTATGAGCATTACCATCTTTGCAGGTTCCGTGGAATTTGTGGCCGTCAATCTGCTCCTGGGAGCGTTCAATCCCCTCCAGGCTTTGGCCATGACCCTCATGATCAATGCCCGCCATCTGTTCTACGGCATTTCCATGCTGGATAAATTCCGAGGAGTGGGCCTCAAAAAGATTTATCTCATCTTCGGCATGTGCGATGAGAGCTTTTCCATCAATTATACCGCTGACATTCCCCCGGATGTGGACAAGGGGTGGTTCATGTTTTTTGTGACCCTATTAAATCATATCTATTGGTTTTCCGGGGCTACTCTGGGCGGAATCTTCGGCTCCTTTATCCATTTCAACACCGAGGGGCTCGACTTCGTCATGACCGCCATGTTTGTGGTGATTTTCATGGAACAGTGGCTGAAGGAGAGACGCCACACCAGCGCCCTGGCGGGAATCGGCATTTCCCTGCTGTGCCTTGTTATTTTCGGGCCGGATGATTTCATCATCCCGTCCATGCTGGCCATCCTTGGCGTTTTAACCCTGATCAGAAACCCCTTAGAGAGAGGAGAATCCGCATCATGACATTATCCGAACAGCTCATAACAATTGCTATGGTCATTCTGGGAACAGCCCTGACCCGTTTCATCCCCTTCCTCATCTTTCCCGCCGAAAAACCCACCCCAAAATACGTACAATATCTGGGGAAAGTCCTGCCGGCGGCGGTCTTTAGCCTGCTGGTGGTTTACTGTCTGCGGAATGTAAACCTATTTTCCGGCAGTCACGGCATACCGGAATTTCTCTCCATCCTTTTCGTCATCCTTCTTCACCTGTGGAAGCGGCAGATGCTTTTGTCCATCGCCGGGGGAACCATCCTTTATATGGCGCTGGTTCAGTACGTTATGATCCCATAACAAAAGAACGCCGCCGGGAACAGAATATTTCCGTTCTGTTCCCTGCACAGCGTTCTCCACTGAATCCCTTGATTAATCGCAGGTATAGGGCATAAGGGCAATGTGGCGGGCTCTCTTAATCGCCACGGTCAGCGCTCTCTGGTGCTTCGCACAGTTGCCCGTAATACGGCGGGGAAGAATCTTTCCGCGCTCGGATACATATCTCTTTAACTTATTAACATCCTTGTAATCGATCACGCCGTTCTTATCGCCGCAGAACACGCAAACTTTTTTTCTTCTGCGCACTCCGCCCGGTCTTCTCATCTTGGCGCCCTCAGGTCTGTCTGTTTTATTAAATGCCATTGGTGTTGTCCTCCTTATATTCTACAGTGGAACATCCTAATTAAAGGGGAGGCCCTCATCCTCAACCCCATCCGGGATGTTCATAAACCCATCACCAATCGCGCTGGCAGGAGTCGGTCTCTGAGCCGGAGCAGACTGTCCATAGCCGCTCATATCAGATGCCTGACCCTTGCTGTCTGCGAACTCCTGGTCATCCAAAATAACCTCGGTGGTGTAAACCTTCTGACCGTCTCTGTTCACATAGCTGCCTGTCTGGATTCGTCCTGACACGAGAACCCGCATGCCCTGGCGGAAATACTTCTCCGCAAACTCAGCTGCCCGGTCAAAGGCCACGCAGGGGATAAAGTCAGCAGTCTGCTGCTGGTCTCCCTCCTGGTTTCTGCGGCCGCGCCTGTCCACTGCAAGGGTGTATCTGGCAATCGCCATAGAGCGCTCACCCTGTGAATATCTCACTTCCGGATCTCTCGTCAATCTTCCCATAAGGATTACTCTGTTCATACGGTCACACTTCCTTTTCAATCCCGCCCTAGGCGGTCTGGGTGTACTCTGACGCGCAAATTGCACCTGCCCCAAGGCACGTGCGGGGAATTTCCCCAAAGAGCCAAATTACTCCTCAACCTTTACGCATAAGTATCTAATCACTGGTTCCATAATGCGAACGTGAGCTTCAACTTCGTTGGGGCACACAGCATCGGACTCAAACTGGATGAAGTAGTAGTAAGCTTCGTGCATCTTCTGGATCTCGTATGCAAGCCGCTTCTTACCCCACTCGTCCACATTGGTCACAGTGCCGCCGAAACGGGTGATGTATCCTTTCACTCTCTCGATGGCCGCTGCGCGCTCGTCGTCTTCCAGCTTCACATTCAGAACAACGGTCAATTCATACTTGTTCATCTTGCTTTACCTCCTTGTGGTCTCTGGCCCCCGCTTTCAGTAACGGGAGCAAGGAATCATATGTCACGGTGTTTTATTTTAGCAAATCCGAGGGATAAATGCAAGCATTTTTTGAGGAATTTCTTTTTTATTTAGGGCAATCGCAAAGTCAGAAACTTTTATTTTTCATATCTTTTCTCAAAGAGTAGCTTTTCTATCCTGCTGATATCATGCTCGTTTGCCATGATAAACCGTTTCATTGGTTTATCTGAGTATTT
>CALWBS010000098.1 GCA_944376135.1 uncultured Enterocloster sp. | reverse complement strand
ACCGACTAAAGTCCGCTTTTTTGTCATGTTCAAAAATCCTTTCTTTTTCAGGCAGCCTGCTGTTTTCTTTATTTAGTGTAACACTTATTTCTACTTAATAAAACAGAAAAAGCAGCAATCCCTCATTTTTGTAAGAGTAACTGCCACTTTTCTTTTCCCGCTTTTCAAAGTGGAAATAAACTTTTCACTTCAGCCCACATTTATGGGGCTGATGTTTTACACATTACCAAGCAGGACGCTTTTCCAGAATATCCGGGCGCAGGAATTTGCAGCCGGATATCTCCGTCTCCATGGCGGGGAACAGGCAGGGGCCTGTGATGAAGATCGGGCCCTCCTCCCCGGCAATCACCGTATCCTCGCTCTTGGTCCCCGTGATCGTCGGGTTCCAGCAGAACGCCTGATTGGGGCAGATCGTTCCCTCCTGAGCAAAATCTACACGGAAGTCCCGAGCCATGTACCCGATGGGGCCGCCCTGGTGATGTTTGGCAAACTCTTCCCCATATCCCAATCGCTCATAGGCTGCCTTTCCCGCCAGCAAGGGTGCCTGGTATGATGCCCCCGGAACTGTGGCCTCAATCATCCGGCTTCCGATTTCCACATTGTCCCGGTACTGCTGTCTCAGCTTTTCTCCCACCGAAATAAAATTCACATAGCGGGTCAGTCCGATAACCAACCCCTTATACTTAAAGTTTCCTCCAATCTGCACGCGCTCACGAATCGTTGCTCCCACCGCAATAGCATGCCGGTACAGACGGATTCGTTCGTCTGCAGCGCAGAACAGGGACAGGGGTTCCAGCCCCTCCAGGGCCGCCCTCTTTGCCATTTGACCAACCCCATCCCACTCCGTATGTCCCGGGCGAAGCTCTGCCGCGGATTCCTCCACAATCTGCGCGGCCAGCTTTCCGCCATCCCTGTAACGCTCGATTTCCTCGGGCAGCAGGGAAAAACGAAGTGCCTGTACTTCTCTCTGTATATTCTCCGGTCCATAATCACGGGCCCAGACGCGATTTTTGCAGAGCTCTCCCAGCATTCTCTCCTCAAATCCCCTGTCATGCCATACGCCTGCCAATATCTGAAAGCCGAGTTCTTCCAACTTCTCCTCATCCCGCATGCGCGGTCCCTCAATATTGTTTGTTACCGCATACAGGCCATCCTCTGTCACCAAAAGACCGCAGTTGCCTGTCTCTCCCGCTGCCACATAATTTACGCCGCCGCAGGTAAGCCACGCGAAATTATCCTGTCTTTTGATATAGCAGCCAAAGAGCTCCCTTTTTCGCATCATTGTGCGGATCCGTTCCAATTTTGTCTCAAATTCCCTTGTCTGTCCCACCATATTTCCTCCATCCTGTACATACCTTCCGCAAAAGGAATGGAAAAGTCCCGCAGGCCGCAGGAAAATTCGTTCCAACGTGCGCTGCGGGACTGATTTTCAGCCAAAAACCGCCATCCCTGCGGCTTACTTTTTATTTCAACGCCTCAATCGCGGCAAAGATGTCCGCGTATTTCTCGCCTTCCGTCGCATTCAGCTCCTTCACGGAATCCATAAACTGCTGACGCTCCTCATCATTAGGCGTATAGACTGTGCATCCCTTTGCCTCGCACTCAGCCAGAGAATCTTCCTCGCTCTGGGCCCACAGCTCTCTCTGATACAGGCTGGACTCATCCGCGGCCTCCTGGATCGCCTGCATCTGCTCGTCGGTCAGCTTGTCCATGGTGGCCTTAGAGATAACCAAAAGGTCTGCAGAACGGTTGTGCTCGTCCATCACGATCTTGGGTGCCACTTCATTCAGATACATGGACAGATACCAGGGAATATTGTTCTCTGCTCCGTCGATTACGCCGGTCTGGAGGGCAGAATAGAGCTCGCTGGCAGCCATAGCGGTGGGGTTGGCGCCCATTGCCTGCACCATGCCCAGCATCAGGCTGGATTCCTGCACACGCACGGTCAGGCCCTGAAGGTCTGCCGGTCCATGAACATCCGCCTCCGAGAAGAAGAAGTTTCTCGTTCCATTATCATAGAAGCAGAGTCCGTACAGATTATTGTCCAGCATCTCCTGGGAGTGGAGCATTGCCTTTCCCACTTCCTCTGAATCCATTACCTTCCAGAAATGCTCAGAGCTTTCAAATATGTAGGGGAACAAAATCGCATTATAGTCATCCACAAATTCCGCCAGCGGAGAAACATTGACCCGGATCAGGTCAATTCCGCCAAACTGCGCCTGCTCGATGGTAGCCTTTTCCTCACCCAGCACACCGTTGAAATAACACTCCACCTTAATCTGTCCGCCGGTCTTCTCCTCAACCAGCTCCGCAAAGCGCACACAGGCGAGAGAGGTCACAAAGTCCTCCGTGTGGTTGGATGCCAAGCGCAGAACCATGGCGTCTCCGTTGTCTGCCGGGGCCTCTGTCTCAACCGCCTCGCTCTCTTCTCCCGCCGCATCCGCCTCAGCTTCCTCTGTTGCAGCCGCCGTTGTCTGTGCAGCAGTCGTCTCCGCTGTTTGTGAGCTCCCGCATCCCGCCAGCAGAGATGCGCTCATAGCCGCTGCCATTAATGCCGCAATACCTTTCCTCATAAATTTTATCCTCCTTTAATTTTTTATAATATCTTCTCCAAATTCCGCCTCAAACCGCTTGCATGCCTCCCGAATTCCTTCCGGCTGACAGAAAATGTTGTGTCTTGTGCCCACAATCATATCAATTCCCAGTTTTTGGCAGGCAATGCATTTTTCCCTGTCAACGCCCCCGTCTACGGAGATGATAAAGGGATTTTCGCACTGTCTGCGCAGAATTGTCAGCTCTTCAAGACGCTCCATCGTGCCGTCCAAGAAGGGCTGTCCGGAAAAACCCGGTTCTACCGCCATCATGAGCACCATATCCACATACTTTGCATAGGGCTTTATGTGGTCTACCGGCTGGGACGGATTAATGACAACTCCCGCCTTCATCCCCGCCTTATGAATCTCATTGATGGTCCGGCGGACAAACGATGTGCTGTCCGTATGGAAGGAGACATAGTCCGCCCCCGCATTCTTCAAGCGCTCCACATAGGTGATAGGTTCTTCCACCATCACATGGATATCCATGATAATCTGCGGATATGCATCCTTCAATTCCCGTATCAATTCCATGGGATAGCAGAGATTCGGCACATAGTGTCCGTCCATCAGATCAATGTGGAAGTATCTCGTGCCTCCTTCTACCAGTTCATTCAGACCCTCCCGAAGATTCAGGAAGGGAATGTTTATCACCGAAGCTGTATTGATCATTGTCCGTCCCTCCTACTCCAGCTTATCCCCGTAAATCTTCTGGGTCCGCAGATTCATGAAATCCCGATCCCCCTCTTTTACAGAAACCATGCAGTACACATACCGGAGACCGCCGCAGGGGCAGCCGACATTAGGATGATAGCCCTCAGGGATGGAGACCAGGTGGCCGTCCGTCACCACATACGCCTCAGCGGACTGCAGATCATTGTATACACACTGGACACCGAAGCTGTTGCCCATGTTGAAATATACATATATCTCCTCGCGCTCCGCCCCGTGCTCATGGGGCGGCCAGGCGGTCCAGCCTCCGTCTCTTCCGTAGCAGATCCCGGTGAGGAAACGGCCTGAGGGGAAAGATTCATCGATAAAATTCCACACATCCCGCAGGGTTCCGGCCTCAGTCTTTCCGTAAACCTTATGGCGGGAATCCTTGTCCACCTCGGCAAAGGGGATGTGGGCGAAGTCATATTTTACAGAGCAGGGGGCGCCGAAGCACATAAAGGATCCATTCTTCCCATCCAGGACAATCTCCTCATGGATGGGGACATACAGCATATCGGCTAACACCGCCTGCCCGGATTTTCCCTGGCACTCGTAGAATGCCTCCCCCGCAATGCAGATCAGACACAGCTCCCTGTCTTTGCTCTCTATCCGCGTCCTCTCTGATACGTCCACCCGCACCGCCGAGCCGTACCGCAGGCCCAGGGCTTCGGGTGACAAATATTCCTTGGTTTCTTCTGGTTTAAAATGAACTGCCATGTTTCTCCTCCTTTACGGCATGATTAAGTTCGGCAAAAATGTGGACAGCGCCGGCACAAAGGTCACAAGGAGCAGGCAGGCAATCATTACCCCGTACATCGGCAGCAGCTCCTTCACTACCCGTTCAATCGAGCTCTTTCCCACTGCGCATCCAACAAAGAGAGCGGATCCCACCGGAGGCGTGCAGAGTCCGATGGCCAGATTGAAGATCATCATAACTCCAAAATGCACTGTATCCATCCCGAGCTGCGTAACCACCGGCAGCAGGATCGGCGTCACAATAAAGATAATGGGCGCCATGTCCATGATGCACCCCAAAAACAGAAGCATCACATTGATCAAAAGAAGCAGCACCACCCGGTTATCCGTGATTGACAAAAGCAGGTTCGTCAGAAGGGCCGGCACTTTGAGGTAGGCGAGCACGTATCCAAAAGCCCCGGCCGCAGCGATCAGGCTGAAGGACAGACACAGCGTATTGACCACATTCGCCAGAATCCTGGGGAGGTCCCGGATTTTGAGCTTTTTGTATAAAAACACGGAAATCAAGAAAGCATAAATACATGCAATAGCTGCTGATTCTGTCGCGGTAAAGAATCCCAGCGTCACGCCGCCCATGATGATAACTGCTGTAAACAGCGCTACCATGGCATCAATCGTAATTCTTACAACCTCCCTAAGCCCCAGTGCCTCTCCCTTAGGATAATTTCTCTTATGGGCCACGATCAGACTGTAAATCATCAGCGCAAATCCCAGCATAACCCCCGGAATCGCGCCGCCCAGAAAGAGCTTTCCCACGGAAACGCCGCCAGCGGCCAGAGCAAAAAAGATCATGTTGTGGGAGGGCGGAATCAAAACGCCCTGGCAGGATGTAGTCACCGTAAGGGCGATGGAAAAGTCCTTGTCGTATCCGGATTTCTCCATCATAGGGATTACAATGGAGCCCAAGGAGGACACATCCGCCACTGCGGAACCTGAAATGCCGCCGAAAAACATGGAATCCAGGCAGTTCACGCAGGCCAGGCCGCCCCGGAAGCGCCCCACAATGGCATTTGCAAAATCTACCATTTTGTCGGATATGCCTCCCGCGCCCATGATCTCACCCGCAAGAATAAAGAAGGGAACCGCCATCAGAGAAAAACTGTTGATAGACTTCGCCATCTGCTGCACCATAGTCATCAGGGGAATCTCCAGATAAATCATGGAGAGCGCCGTAGAGGCTATCAGCGCAATCGGAACCGGGATTCTGGCAATGATCAGCGCCAAAAATACGCCGATTAAAATGATGATCGCAATTGTAGATGTGGTCATTTCTCTTCGCTCCCCTCTTTTTCGTCATCTTCCTCTTTGTCCTTAAAAATCTCCGCAGCCTTAGGGAAGAACATCTGTAGTATCGTGCAGTAAATAATGTAAAATCCGCCCACCGGTATCATGAGATAGAGGACAAAACTGGGCCACTTTGTGGTGGGCAATGTGGAGTGGAGCGTGAATTTTATCAGCCCGCACCCGTTTGACAGCAGAGTCCAGCCCACAAACAGAGTGACAATATGCTCCAGCCACTGAACCACGGTCTGCACCGGCTTCGGAAATAGGTTGAAGAACAGACTGATCCGTATGTGAATATCCTTGGCCACGCCGATGGCCATGGAGATAAAGGCCATCCACACCATCAAAAGAAGCGCCACTTCCTCAGACCATATGATGCTGTGATTAAAAAACTTTCTCGAAACTACCTGGGCGCTGACAATCAGCACAACGGCCAGCAGTACGATCTTTGAATACGCCTGGAGCAGGTTAAATATCCCGTCCATCAACTGGTTCACTTTTTCCAGAACCTTTTTCATTATCCGTACCCCCTAATTCGCTTTGCATTGTTCTTCTTCAATCTGCTTTAAGACCTCGTAGCCTCTCTCGTTATTTTTTCTTCTCTGCTCTGCAAATCCCTCACACCACCGCCCTGCCAGGAAGCGTTCGGCCATCTCGCAGCCCATGTCAAAGCTCACCACTCTCGCTCCCATGGCTAATACATTGGCATTGTTGATCAGAGAAATCTTTTCCGCTGTGAATATACTCTCACAGGCCACACAGTAAACGCCTTTAAATTTGTTCGCTATCAGGCTGGCTCCTGCTCCTGTTCCGCAAAAGACAATTCCCCGCTCGCATGCGCCGCTCTGAACTTTTCTCGCCAGATTAGCCGACGCCTCAAAATACAGGACATTCTCATCCTCCGTCAGCTGTCCCACATCCTCCACTTCATAGCCGAGGGACAGGATATGCTTTTTCACCTGCTCCTTCAGCTGGAATGAAGAGGACTCACAGGCAATCGCTACCTTCATTGGCACTCTTTCCTCCCTTCTTTAGATAAACGTTTATCTTTCCTTCACATTCTCACTATATTACATTTTGTATCTTATGTCAATATTTTATTGATTTTTTTTTATTTCATGAGTATAATGCACATATAATGTTTTTGTTACGTAGATATAAATCTTTATTTTTTCGCTTTTTTATGTTAATAATCGTTTATCTATTACATTTTTTATTATACGTGTAAATTTTTCAACGAAACATTCCATTGTTTTTTCTTAACGATCTATTTACAATGGAATAAGAAATGAAGGAGATATATCATGGGAACACCAAAACCTACCATCAAAGATATAGCAGAAATAGCGGGTGTTTCACTCCCCACTGTGCATAAAGCGATTTACGGAAAACCGGGCATCAGCGAAGCGACCAGAAAACGGATTCTTGCCATCACACAGGAACTGCACTATGTAGTAAATCCTACTGCTTCCCGTTTAAAACGGGGAGTTATTAATATTGCCATCGTTCTCCCGCTTCTCTCACGCCAATATGATCAGTTTTTCCGGAAAATGTGGGAGGGCGTGGAACGCTGTGAAAAAGATATGGCTGATTTCAACGCAGCTTTGATCCGTTTTCCCTGCGGGCGGAGCAGTGAAAGCCAGTTCCCTATTTTTGAGGAGATTTTAACCCGCGAGGATATTCATGGCCTGATTACCTACTGCTGGGATGACAAAGCACTTAACCCTTATTTTGAACGGCTTAAACAAAAAGGAATCCCCGTGGTAACGGTGGATTCGGACGCTGTGGATTCCTGCCGCATCGGCTGTGTCCGTGCCTCCGGCAAGCAGACCGGGCAGCTCGCCGCCGAGCTCCTCTCCAAGATGATTTCCAGGCGCGGGCGCCTGATTCTCATGAGCGGCGATATCCGGCGGACGCTTCTTCGGAATAATACTTTCGGATTTTGCAATTATATAGCGGAAAACCGGCCGGACCTGGCCATATTAAATATTGGAAATGCCTGCGGCGCCATGTCCTTGGAGGACACCTTGGTGCAGGAAATAAAGAACCACCCCGATATCGTCGGTATTTACTGCAACAGTGCCTCCAACGTTCTCAGCATGTGCCGGGCGCTGGAGCGCACAGAATCCCTAGGAAAAATTACCGCTGTGGCCAGCGATATCTTTGAGGAATTGGAGCCTTATCTGGACAGCGGCCTGGTGGCCGCCACTATCTGGCAGGCCCCGGAGCTGCAGATTCAGGAGGCCGTCCGGATGCTCTATGACTACATCGACGGCTATCCCTGGGAAAATGAGGTGGAGTATGTAAAACTGGGGATTGTTATGAAGCATAACTTCCGAAACTATCTGATAGAAAAATAGCCATGTATCTGCGGCAGAAAGAGCTGTGAAAATAGGAGTTTAGAACGTCCTTTTTTCACAGCCCTTTTTTATCTGTCTGCACAAATCGTGCATCCTTCCACTATCTCCCCTTCCCCTTCGGTCCAAATCTCCTATACACATAAAAGGACAAAAGCACAGTCAGGGTATCCGCTGTCACCTGGGACCAGACAATCCCGTACATTCCAAAAATCCCATTCAGGATAAAGAGCATGGGAATATTGAACACGAGCCACCGCGTCATACCGAGAAACAGGGATATTTTTCCCTTTCCGAATGCCTGGAAGAGGTAGACGGTGAAAAAGCTCAAAAACATCAGGGGCGTGGCCAGTACCCGTATCCGAAGGAACCTGGAAGCCATCTCCACGGTCTGTGCATCCGAGATAAAAAGCCGGATAAACTGTACGGCAAATATCTCATACAGCACAATGCTGCACGCCGCAATCATCAGACCTGTACCCCTTGCCAGGCGGATTACCGCCCGCATTCGCTTCCAATTTCCTGAAGCAAAGTTATAAGCCACCAGGGGCAGCATTCCCTGGCAGAGTCCGATTCCCACATTCAGAGGGAACCGCTCCACTTTGAGGACAATCCCGATGGCCGCCAGAGCCAGATCATGGTAGGGACGAACATAAATAGGGGATCCAGGGCAATATTTAAAAGGCCGCCCAGGACAATACCGTTTCCCGCCTCTTTGGAGCGCCCGATACTGCGTATCAGGTTGGAGAGCACATTAGAAAGCACTGTGGGAATTCCTCCCAGGACAATGACGCATAAGGCGTACTGCCTGGCATATCGGTATGTATTTTCGCCCGCGCCCAAAAGCCCAAGAACCGGCTCCATAAAAATCCCCATTCCAAGCGAAAAGGCGGCAGCTACCAAAAGCGCCAGATAGATGGCGAATACGCTCACCCGTCTGGCCTCATCCTCCCGGTTCTGCCCCAAAAGCCGGGAAATCAGTGCCCCACCGCCGACGCCCGCCAGGCCGGCAAGACATAAGGTGATATTGAACACCGGAAGAATCAGGGAAGTGCCTGCCACCATATAGGGATTGTCTGTCTGACCCACATAAAAGGTATCCGCCATGTTGTAAATCAGGACAATGAGCTGGCTGATCACCGCAGGCACGGCCATTGCCCGCAGAGCCGCAGGGACAGGAAGGCTCTCAAATATTTCTTTCTGGTTCAACTGTCCGCTGCTCTTCATGGATTTTCCTCCCCCTCATTTGCCTCCTCCATGACAACCTCTGCAGGGGCGCTCTCCTCCTGGACATATCGCACCCGAAGCACGGCCTGGGGCCAGTTGAGACTCACCTTTGCGCGCCTGCCCCGCTCTTCCCCAGCTTTTCCAAGAATGTCCAAAAGCTGTGTCAAAACCTCCTTTGTCAGATACCCTCCCCGCCAGTGGAAGGTGAAAATTTTTCCTTTTTTCGCAGCCTGGAGCGCCCGTTTATAAACCTCCTCCATCTTTGTGAAGGACATCTTCTTTTCCCGATAGTAAAAATGATCCCCATCTGTACAGGCCGGAGCCGGGGCAATCAGGGGCTCGTGATCCCGGAATATTTTTTTGTCATCCAGGTTGAAATAATCATAACGGATTTCCTCCCCGGTCAGGATGCATTTTCCCAGGCTGTTGTCAAAGGTGGCGTCCAGATGGTAATAGGTGCCGCCGATGTTCACCACGTTCCAGGTGTGGCGGTATTTAATACCCTTCTCCGGGTTATTTCCGCACAGCGCAATCATGCACCAGATTCCCAGGGCATCACAGAGCACTTTCACAGATTTTGCGATACCCTCACAGACCCCCACCCCTTGCCCCAAGGGGCCGATGATCTCGTGGGAGTAAGGCTTTTTCAGCTTATCGTAGCGGACATTTTGACAGATAAAATCGTGGATATACCGCTCCTTCTCCAGGGGCGCGAAGGCCTTTGCCGGGCGTGCCAGCTTTTCCACTCGGGCCGCCATCGCCTTCTGGTGTTCCCGCACCCGCGGCCGGTCAAACAGATATTCCGGTTTAAAAATCAGGTTGGGCGAGTCCGGATAGTATTGATATCGGAAGCTGGGGGCCCAGAAAATCTCCGGGTGATCCAGGCGGAACCGAAAGAATACTTCCCCCAGCTCCCTTTTCTCCAGCCGCGGCACCTGGAAGCTGTCCGCCAGGCTGGAAATCCCCTGCTCCATAGCCCGGTAGGCAGCCTGCTGGGGCTTTGTCATCTTTGTATAGTAATAAGGTTCCATTGACGTGTCTCCTATATTGCTTCTCAGCCCTGTCCGGATGGCCCCGAAGGGCTTTTCACCGCGCAGCGCTTCTTATAAAAGGAAATGCCGTAGCAAAAAACCATATCATATTCATCCGCCAAAGCGTTTTTATATTTTCTGTCCTCAATTTGTTTCAGCGCCCGGTCACAGGCTCTGTCCAAATCATCCGCTGTCTTTGCGTATTTGACCTCAAAGACAGCCGCCCGGCTGTGTGCAGAGTCGTAAATCACGACATCGCTCCGGCCCTCCCCGTGTTCCCGGTTGGATTCGGCCATGAATCCCGCCCCTGCAAAAATCCCTGCCAAAAATGCGTGATAGAAATCTTCCCGATAATCATGATAACTGATTGTTTTTCGAAGCAGCCGGTTCATCTCACCCGTGAGAGTCTGGCTGTCCCCGCTCCAGACCGCCGCGAACAGAACCTCCCGATTCCACTGTCTGGCCGTATCATCAAACCATTGGATTACTGTGGTTTCGAATATCTCCCGAATCTCCGCATTTGGAATAATCAGCGCAGTCTCCCCGTCCTGCAGGGGCGGCGAAAGCTCTGCCTCCCTGGCTTTTGTGAGATATCCTGTCAGATATAAAATACTCCATAAATTGTCCTCCGAAGAGTGGAGATAATCATAGGTAAGGTTTTCCTCAATCCGCTGGACAATGCATCCGCCGGCCAGCAGAATTTCCAGCTTTCTGGAAATATTTCCGCCTGCATAATCAATAAATGAACGGATAATCGCGTTGTCACTCGTATTTTTCCAGTATCCTGCGGGCTTTGCCGCCGGATTCATCTGCAGATTATGGACATAATTCATCACATCCCAGGGGCAGTATACGTCCACATCACCAAAATGATATCCGTCATACCATTTTTTAATTTCCTCCGCCTGAGCTCCCAGGGCAGCATCCCGCAAAATTTTGTCAATTTCTGCCTGTGTAAATCCAAAATATTCATCCAGCCTGGTAGATGAAATCGTGTCCGACACAAAGTTATTGGCGCCTGTAAAAATGCTTTCCTTGGCAATCCGCAGGCAGCCCGTAATCACGGCAAAGCGGAGAAAGCGATTGTCCTTCACTGAGGTACCCATCATGGAACGCATAACCTCCAGCATCTTCTCATAATATCCGTGGCCGCTGGCCTTGGCCAATGGTACATCATATTCATCCAGCAGCAGAATAACCGGCTTCCCATAGTGTTTGTACAGAAGCTGAAGCAAAAACTGAATCGAACGCTTTACCTCTGTCTCTCCGGCCACGCGCGTTTTCAGCGCTTCAAACAGTTCTTTTTCCTCTTTGCTTATGCGGCTGCTCTCCATCAGATACCCATGTTCTTTATACAAATCAGCTATCTCATACACCAGTTGTCCATACGCGCTGGAAAAGGTCAGTCCATCTACATTTTTGAAGCTCAAGAAAACCGTGGGCCACTGATTCATCCACTCGGCGCAGAGCGCTTGGGCTTTCTGCACATTTAACCCCGCAAAATCCGCCCTGCTGTCTCTGCGGATATCAAAAAAATGCTCCAGCATGCGCATTCCCAGGGTTTTTCCGAAACGGCGAGGGCGGGTTATCAGCGTTACTTTCACAGAAGATGTCCGCAAAAGTTCACAGACCAAGCCGGTCTTGTCAACGTAATAATATCCATTTCTGCGTATCTCCGCAAAATCCGAAATCCCCACCGGTATCATCATAAAAAGAGTTCCTCCGTACTGTTTCTTTTAGCCCTATTATAAATCACATGGGAGGGCTTCGCAAGGAAAAGCCTTAATCCCCCGCGCCAATCTCTCCCGCGTCAAAGTCCGCATCCGGCCGCAGCACTGTCCCCTTTCCCAAACCGTCCGTTCTCTCCAGGAAATTCCTCCGCCGCTGGCTGCTGTGCCTTTTCCTCTGCCTGCCGCATATCCTGTGCTGCCTGCGGCACCTCTGTGTCTGCCCTGCAGGATGCCAGGCACAGCACAGCCGCCAGGAGCATCCCAAAACTTTTTATTTTTTCATATTTACCCTGCCTTTCCATACACGCCGCTGACTTTTATCCCGCCCACAGCCCCAGAGCGTGTTTGAAAATTCATTCCCGCCGCACAAAATGCAGGCTGTCAGGTATCCATTTTACAGCAGTATAAAATGCCCGTATCCGAGTCATAGACTCCCACGGTAAAATTAAAGGAACCCCGATGCAGAATATCCGCGCCGCCCGCCTGCCCGTCGATCACCTGCCGGTCATGCAGCCAATAGTATCCGTTTTCAACCGACGGTATTAAAGGATTTCCATCCCCGTCCGTCAAATAAGGGCCGTATCTTCCATCCTCAAATTCATAGCCCCAGAGGAGGGCCTGCACTGTCTCATTTGCGGGAAATGCCGCCCAGCTTCCGTCTGACTCCAGCATTTCCTCCATCTCCCCGTCCGCAAACCGAACGGCAGCGAAAAAGATACCGTCCCCGTGAAATCCTCCGTGGCCGTCCTCCTCCGCCAGAAGCTCTCCTCCCGCCATATCCAGATTCAGTTCGCGGCCCACTTCCCGCAGCGCTTCCTTCGCCCTGTCTCTTCCGCATCCAAAAATTCCCACAGTCAAAAAAACCAATCCAATCGCCAGGAAAATCTTCCTGCGCAGCGCGCCATTTCCTCTCATAAATGATTCTCCATCTCAAAAATTGTAAAGCGCACGGTCTCCTCCCCCGACTCTCCGGTCCGCTCTGCGGATATCCGGGCCTGGAGGGAGCCATTCTCCAGGTACTGAATCCCAGGCGTTCCCTCTGCTAAAAAGCCCGGCACCAATTCCATAAGGGAGCCGTCCTCTGCCAGAAAGGTGAGCCGCCCTGTGTAAACTGCATCCGTAATCCGGCGTCCATCCAAGGAGCCCAGGGGAAAGGTTCCCGCCAATCTTTCCCTGTCAAAAAAAGCCGCCGTGTTTTCCTCGGTATTCACCTCATAGGACAGGCGCTCCTTTAAGCGCTTTTCGCATTCCTCCCGGTCAAAGGGAACCGCCTCCAAGTGCCCGGTTTCCCACCGCATAAAGGCCCATAGGTCATCCGCGGACTCTCCATTTTCCGTGCGGGTGCGAAAGGACGCCAGCAAAATATTCTCTTCGGGATCCCACAGCATCCGCGGCGGGACAAGCTCCCCGGACGTATAGGCAATGTCAGGAAAATAGGCTGTGTTTTCCCATAAATCCAGCAGAAGAATCCCCCCATACCGGCCCTCCGAATCATAATAGCCGTACATTTCAAACATGCCCTCCGGAGAATTTCCCAGGCTGACAATTCCTTCCGTTCCTCTCTTCTCCGGCAATTCTGTCAGGGAAATTGCCTGGATTTCTCCCTGACTAAATGCATCCGCCGCGGCTATGAATCTCTCTGCGTGTTCCCGGCCGGGTTCCCCGCCGGTTCCATCCGTCCGCACAGAACGCTCCGCAGCGGTGCACCCGGTCGCCAAAAGGCTCCAGACCGCCATCCAGGCAGCCGCTCTCCTTCTCCATTTTCCCATTTTTTCGTCCCTCTGCTTCCCTACACAGCCCCCACATGCCATCCATAATTGATTCCGTTCCAGTCCATAACCGCCTCGCCCACAAAGGCATCCTGCTCCCCGTCAAACACAAAATCCGTGACCGCGTACCTTGCGCTGCGCACGTCCCGTATCACAATATGCAGCCGGTTTTCCACATCCATCCAGGCCTCCCCGGCGGGCACACCGAGCTGCACCCGGTCATCAAACAGCGTATAGGCGCCATCGCCCCGCACAGCCCGGATTAAGAAGCGGCAGTTGTCATCCAGGGCAAGTTCCCCGCCGACCACCATTTCCTCCTGGGCCCAAAGCTGCAGCTCCCATTCTTCCTCTCCATAGGAAAACGAACTGGACGCATAGAGCGCCATGCCCTCCGCTGTCCCGGCGGCCGCTTCCCGTGGGGCGGTCACAGCAGCGTCGGTCTGCGGCTGTTCCAAAACCTCGGCCTCTCCGCTGGTAAATTCCAGCGTCACCGCCTGTACCAGATCAAGCCCCTCGAACACTGACGGCTCGAAATAGTCCTCCGGGGAAAAGCTGCGCATGCGGGTGCCGCTGCCGTAAGCCATAACCGCCACTGGAACCTCCTCGTCCCGCTTCATTTTCTGAAATTCCTCCAGAAATCCCACGGAGCTTCCCACAATCTCCTTCTCCAGGGAAATGGGCTCCGTCTCATAAGAGGCGAGCCCCTGGCTGTTTATGTAAAAGGATATGGTATAATCCTTCCCAAGTTCCAGGGCAAATGTGCCTTCCAATGTCCCGCCGGAAGAATCCTCCGCGCCCTGGACTTCGCTGTCCTGTCCCTGGCTGATGCTTCCCCCGCCGATGCTCTCCCATACTCCGTCTGCGCCCAGACGGTACACGTGCACGGCCAGGCCTCCGGCCCCCTCCGGCCCCTGAAAGGCGAGAAGCTTTGACCGTCCAAACATCCCAAAGGACTCCAATACATCTTTTTCTTCCTGTGACAGGCTGTAGGGCGCGACACCCGCCCCCCGCAGGGCCGCTGCCGTCTGCGAATCCGCCTTTCCTTGGCAGGCGCAAAGCCCTAAGGACAGCGCTGCCCCCAGCGCCAATGCCGCTGCCATCCTGCTGCTGTTTTTTCCTTGTCTTATCTCCATTTTGCTGTTCCCCCTTTTATTTATAACGTTCTCTGTTTTCCAAAAGGATACAGGGCGTCTGCGCATTCCTTCTAAAGCCAGTTTACCCCAAGATATATTTAAAGAAAAGATCCTTCCTAAAACAGTAAGGATATCTAAGAATAATGTAAGGAACCGCCGCGGAAAACGCACGTTGAAAATATACCCTGATCTGTTATTATTTTCTTAATGTTTTCTGCCTTTTAGCCGATATAAAGGAGGGCAGTACCCGTGCGGCCATCCGGCCGTATTTTCCCGGTCTGCTGCCTGCTGAAAACAACAGAAAAAGAGGAGAGAAACATTATGAAAAAGCTTTATTTAGCCACCGTACTCGCAATGACGGCAATGATTTCCGCCTGCGGCGGTTCCGAGGGGACCTCCCAGGAGACAACCGCCGCAACAGAAGCCGCTGTAACCGCAGACGGCGCGGAAACCACCGGCGAAACCGAGACCGACGCTGCGGAGACAGAGGCTGATACTGCGGAGGATGCCGAGGCCGCATCTGACGAGAAACCCGCGGCAGGCGTGTGGGAGGAATCTGTATATACGGATCCCTATGCAGGAATTCAATTTACGCTCCCGGAAGGCTGGGTTGCCGCAGATGACGCAATGATGGAATCGACATTCGGAAGCACAGAGACCACGGAGGGAATCTATGCCATGATGGCGCTGGATTCCTCCACCGGGGACAATGTAATTATGATGTATGAGAATCTGGCCGAGACTGCGGGAATTTTGGCCGGAATCACCGATGAGGGCGATTATTTTGATGCGATTGAAAGCCAGCTGTCCGACCAGGGGCTCACAGTGGAGGGAGAGCCTGTGGAGAAGACCATCGGGGACAGCACCTATCTGTGCGAGACAGCAACCATGGAAAGCTCTGGAATAACCATGTCTCAGTACTATGTAATCCGGAAAATTGACTCCTACATGTTCTGCATCGTCTTCAGCGTCCAGGGCGGGCAGACCCTGGATGACTGCCTGGCAATGCTTGCATAGCACAGCGCACCGGGTACAAAAAACGGAGGCCTCCCTGTTCGGGGGACAGCCTCCGTTTTTTTGCATCTTCGCCCCTTCCCGCTCTCCTCAAAAAAGCGGCTCCGCCGGGCATCTTCTCTGCCGCACTTAATGCTCCTTGCAGCTCCACTCCTCTACTTCCAGCTTGATGACCGCCGTCCGGTTCACCACCTCTTCCTTGAACACGAATTCTCTGTCCCGGGAATAGTGGGCCATGATCACATTCAGGCCATGCACCTTCTCCTCATACCCGGAGGCAAGCCGGATTTTTCCTCTGCCCATCACGCTCTGATACAGGTACGAGTACGCGCAGGCAGTCTCTCCCTCCACCAGCTGGTGTCTGGTGTCCATCTCAAAGGAGGCGCTCCCCTGGGCCCGAATCAGGTCAATCTTCTTCCCCTCTCCCGCGCCGTGGAAATAAAGAGTCATTTTCTCCCCTTCCGCCTCATATCCAAAATTCAGCGGCACAATGTAGGCCCCCGCGCCATCCACCAGCCCCAAACGGCAGCAGTCGCAAGCATCCACAATGGAAAGCATCCGGCCAAACTCCCGTATTTCTCTGTCAGTTCTTCTCATTTCGCACGCTCCTTTCCAACCATTGTAACGTAATTATAGTAGTATAGAAGGGCGGCCGGTGTCAACCTGCATTCCCAGTGACCGCATTCCCGGTGTAAAGCTGATAATACCTGCCCTTTTCCGCTATCAGCTGGTCACGGGTTCCACGCTGCTTTTGTAAACCTGCTGTCCTCGTACTCCTCCCGGACAAAGGCTTTTACCACGCGGATGGCGGACACATTTTCCTGCACGCGGGCATTTAAATCATCGTATCTGCGGAACACCTCATTAAATATCTTTGTCCTTTGCCTGCGCTAAAAGCGTTTTAACCATACTTTTTGTTCCTCCTGATCTTATTTTCGTCGAACCGTTTGGCTCCGAACATTCAACTGCCATTATAGGGATTTCAGGAGAAAAGTGAGTTTAGAATCTATTACAATTAGTAAGAATAAGTTACCGATACTATTGAAAGAAACGCTGAAATGTGGTATTCTCCTTTAAACAGATACGGAGGAAAAGCCAATGCACGATGTCCAGACAACCTGCTTTCTCGCCGTAGCAGAACACCTGAATTTCACGAATGCTGGAAGAGGGCGACCTGGACGCGATCATCGGATTTAAGGAAACGCCGGCGGCAAAGATTTCCGCTTCCTACCGGGAAATCGCCAAAGTGCCTATGGTCTGTGCCTGTGCCCCCCGGCATCCCCTCGCAAAAGAAAAGGCGGTCTGCCTTGACTGTCTCAAGGAAGAACGCCTTGCCATGTTTGCTCCCATTATGTCGTCCCATCCGGACATCCCCCTGATTGCCAAAATTCCTGTGGCTGATGCGGAACCCGTGTCATTTGGCGTCTATTACAAATCGCTCCAGGGCAATCCGGCGCTGAAAACTTTCCTGAAATGCGCAAAAGAGTATTTTGCAAATTGACTGCCCTCCTCTATGCCGCGGCCGTCACTTTTTAATTTTCCCCGGGCTGCAAAAACAGCTTTCCGAACAGCCAGTGGCTGAAGGGCGCCGCCCCAAACATATTCCAGAAAAATGCCATGGGGAAATTTTTTAAAAGCGTCCCGATCCAGATGGCCGGGAGCTGCGTCACCGGCGCCCCGCCCAGGAGAATATTAAACAAAATCGAAGCGGCAAAACTCATGGTGGGACACATCACCCCAACGGTTCCTGCCTGCCGCAGAAGCTGGCATATGTACGGGTTATCCCGAGCCGGGTCGCAGTGCCTTTCGGCAAAGGCGGCTCCCAGGCGGTTTCCCCAAAGGTTGGAAAAAATAAACACCAGCAGTCCCATATAGGCGGCTTCCTTTAACGCCTCCCAGAAGATGATATTCGTCATATTGCTGAGACCGCCGGTGGATAAATTAACCCCCTCCTTGATGGCTACATTGTAGACCTCCATGCCGTACGCCATGGCATAGGACATGATAATCCCGAAAATAACCCCCTGCTTCTTATTTCTCGGCATCCTGTCCTCCGCTTAGTCCAGGTAATCGCCCACCGGGCTCTGGTTGTACTGCTTGACAATCTTGATCATGATGGAGCCGTCGGGCTGCTGGGACTCATCCACAATTTTGTACTTGGTGTGATGGCGCTCCAACCCCTTTTTGTACATCTCCACCTCCTGCTTCACCAGGCTTACCGCATAATCATGCCCGATATCCTCCTTTAACATAAAATGGAGTGTCTGGCAAATGCAGGCTGCTTTGATTCTTTTCATTCCTTTTTCCTCTCTTTCCATGTGTTCGGCAGCCGCACACATCAGCCGCCATTTTCAAACAAAAGAACGTGTAGTTTCAAGCGCAACTGGAATTACGCTTGAAAGCTACACGTTGTATTTACATTATATTGAAATTTCGCAAAATTTTCAAAGGTAATTTTGAACAAAAATTTGACGGTCATTGCCGCGTCTGTTCGAACAGCCAAT
>CALWBS010000097.1 GCA_944376135.1 uncultured Enterocloster sp. | reverse complement strand
TGTTTTTTATAAAATGGGTGGATCCCAACCCGGACGGGGCAGTTTTGGGGATCAATATCCTGGCCAGCCTTCAGGTGGCCCTGTCCGGCTTTTTCCTGGCCCTGATTATCGGAATTCCTCTGGGCCTTTTTATGGGATGGTTTCGGGGTTTTGACAGCTTTATGCGGCCTATCTTTGAGATTCTCCGGCCCATCCCGCCGGTTTCCTGGATTCCCATTACCATTATCTGGATGGGATTGGGGCTGAAGGCAAAGGCTTTTATCGTATTTTTCTCCGCTTTCGTTCCCTGCGTGATCAACTCCTACACGGGTATCCGGCAGACCAGCCAGACATTGATCAATGTGGGAAAGATTTGCGGGGCGTCAAACTTTACCATTTTCCTGAAAATAGGCATCCCTTCCGCCATGACCATGACCTTTGCGGGGGTCCGGGTGGCGCTGGGAAATGCCTGGGCAACTCTGGTGGCGGCGGAGATGCTGGCTGCCAACGTAGGACTTGGCTATATGATCCAGCAGGGCCGGTCCTTTGCAAGGCCGGATATTATCATTCTGGGCATTGTGGTTATCGGTGTGCTGGGCGTTATATTCACATGGCTTCTTGGCTTAGTTGAAGGAAAGGTTCTGGGGAGGAAGAAATGAAAAAAGAAAAAGAAGAACTGTTCCTTAGCGAATACGAGAGGAAAGAAATAATCCGCGGCCGCCTTTACCGGCTGCTGCCTATCGCGGCGATTCTGCTGCTCATCGGCCTGTGGATGATGGCTTCCTCAGGCGCGAATTCGCAGTTTCCATCGCCGGGGGCGGTCTGGGCCAGGTACATGAAAATGGTGGAACGGCCTATACGGGACTTGGGGTTGTTTGGACATATCTGGGCCAGCCTTCAGAGGGTGTTTATCGCCCTGGCCTTTGCCTGGGCAATCGGCATTTCCTTCGGCATCCTGATCGGCTGGAACAAAAAGGCAAACGCCCTTTTTGGGCCTATTTTTACAGCGTTTAGGGCGGTGCCGCCCCTGGCCTGGGTACCTTTGGTGACCATGTGGTTTGGAACTGGGGAGTTCCCTAAAATTCTTATCGTGTTTGTGGGAGCCCTGATGCCGGTGGTGGTAAATACCCAGGCGGGCATCTCCAATGTGCTGAAGGAATATTTGGATATCGGCACGATCTTTCACGCAAATGGCAGGCAGATGCTCTTTGAAATTGCCATTCCCTCCGCGCTGGATGCGATCTTTGCGGGAATCCGCAATTCCACCTCCGCAGGGTGGATGGTGGTGCTGGCCGCTGAGATGCTGGGCGGAAAATCAGGCGTGGGCTTTCTCATTGTCCGGGGTATGGATTCCGGCGACTATCCACTGTGCCTGCTCTCCATGATCAGCATCGGTGTGGTGGGCTATCTGCTTGCGATTCTGATTCAATTCTTAGAAAGGATTGTGTGTCCATGGACGGTAAAAAAATCAGTTTAAAGCTGGAACATATTTCCCAGAGCTATATTGTAAATAATAAGGTATTTGACGCAGCGGTAGATGTGTCCCTGGAGGTGTACGAATCCGAATTTTTGGTAATTTTAGGCCCTGGGCGCTGCGGGAAAACCATTCTGCTGAACATGATTGCCGGACTTGAAAAGCCGGTAGACGGGAAGATCCTGCTGGATGGCGAGGAGCTGAAAGGCAGTGACGCCCGCATCGGAATGGTGTTCCAGAAGCGGGCCCTGATGCCGTGGAAAACGGTTATGGAGAATGTGGAGTTCGGCCTGAAAATCAAGGGTATGGACAAGGCGGAGCGCAGAAAAATTGCCCAGAAATACATTGATCTGGTGGGACTGACGGGCTTTGAGAAGGCCTATCCGGACCAGCTTTCCGGCGGTATGAAGCAGCGTGTGAGCATTGCCAGGGCCTACTCCAACAACCCCCAGATCCTGCTCATGGATGAGCCCTTCGGCGCCTTGGATGCCCAGACCCGCTATGCCATGGAGGAGGAGCTGCAGCGCATCTGGCAGACAGAAAAGCGGACGGTTATTTTTGTCACCAACAACATCGAGGAGGCCCTCTACCTGGCGGACCGGATTGTGCTCTTAACACAGTGCCCGGCCCATGTGAAGGCGGTATACGATGTGAATCTGCCTAGGCCCAGGAA
The DNA here is from genome assembly GCA_944376135.1 of uncultured Enterocloster sp. Taxonomy (GTDB): domain Bacteria; phylum Bacillota; class Clostridia; order Lachnospirales; family Lachnospiraceae; genus Enterocloster. The sequence continues at coordinate 4,897 of CALWBS010000097.1, read as the reverse complement.
TACGGTGGATCAGGAATTTCTGCGGCTGCGCAAAGAGATCTCCGACAATACGGATTTGGCGCTGTAGAGAGGGGGAGAAAAGAAGATGGAAAATACCAAATATAAAGTGGAAGTGCACAACCTGACGAAAAATTTCGGAAGCCTCAAGGTGCTCAACGATATTTCCTTTAATATCAAAAAAGGGGAGTTCCTCTGCATTGTAGGCCCTACAGGCTGCGGCAAGACCACATTTTTAAATCTGCTGACCCGCATCTACATGCCCACAAAGGGGGATCTGTACATTGACGGGGAGAGGGCGGACCCCAAAAAGCACAACCTGGCTTTTGTGTTCCAGGAGCCTTCAGCACTTCCGTGGAAGACCGTGGAGCAGAACCTGCGGTTTGGCCTGGAGCTAAAAAAACGGCCTAAAGAAGAAATTGATGAGCGGGTGGAAAATATCATCAAGCTGATGGGATTGGAAGAGTTCCGAAATTCTTATCCACACCAGCTGTCCGTATCCACAGAGCAGAGAATCATCATTGGGCGGGCCTTCGCTATGAATCCGGATCTGCTCCTTATGGACGAGCCCTATGGGCAGATGGATATCAAGCTGCGGTTCTATCTGGAAGATGAAGTGCTGCGTCTTTGGAAGGAGACAGGCGCTACCGTGCTGTTTATCACCCACAACATTGAAGAGGCCGTATACTTGGCCGAACGCGTTTTAATTTTATCCAATAAACCGACGACAATCAAAGAAGACTTGAAAGTGGATCTGCCAAGACCCAGGGATGTGACTTCTCCGGAATTTATTAAACTCCGTCAGTATATCACGGACCAGATCAAATGGTGGTAGTCAGGAGGCATGCATGAGATATGATGTATTGATCGTGGGCTGCGGCGTGGTGGGCGCCGCGACAGCCTATCATCTGTCAAAGTATAACATTTCCGTCTGCGTCTGTGAGCGGTACAATGACGTGGCAAACGGATGCACCAAGGCCAACACGGCTATTCTTCACGCGGGGTTTGACTGTCCCGTTGGAAGTACGGAGGCACGGCTGAATGTCCGGGGCATCAAGCTGGCGAAGGAGATATGTGAGAAGCTGGATGTGGAGCGGATTCCCATGCCAACCTTTATCATCGCCTATGATACCCCAAGGGAGCTGGCCTATATCGAAGAATTGTATCAAAGAGGCGTAGCAAACGGCGTGGAAGGGGTTCGGATTGTGGACCGTGAGGAAGCCCTCCGTCTGGAGCCCGCCTTAAATCCCAACATCAAGGCGGCCCTCTATGCGCCGACTTCGGGCATTATCAACCCGTGGGAATACTGTATCGCTATGGCAGAGACAGCGGTGCGCAATGGGGTTGATTTAAAGCTTGAGAGCCAGGTGCGGGCCATCCGCAAAGTGGATGATTACTTTGAAGTTGAGACGGATTCCGGAACTTATGAGGCTCGGTACGTGATCAACGCGGGCGGGGGATGGTCTGCTGAGGTCTACCGGATGGTGGGCGGGGACAGCCTGTATGAGACGAATTTCGCCGGCCAGTATTATGTGCTGGACAAAAAGGAAGGACAGAAGCTTCACTCAGTCGTGTTTCCCTGCCCGGACGAGCACGGATTTAAAGGCGTGTGCGTAACTCCTACTGTCCACGGCAATCTGCTGGTTGGCCCCGACTGCTATGAGGTGCCGGACGGGGATCATGTGGGGACGGACCCGGCTACCCTGGAGACGCTGAAGGCGGAGGGGCTCCGGTCAGTGCCCGGCATTGATTTCCGGGAAATTATCCATGAGTACGCCGGGGTGCGGCCCAACACCCAGATCCCGGACTTTGTCATCGGGGAGGCACCAGAGTGCCCCCATTTCATCAATCTGGCGGGCATCAAGTCTCCGGGACTTTCCAGCGCCCCGGCTATTGCCGAGGAGGCCCAGAAGATTCTTGAAGGGTGCGGCCTTTCCATGGAGCAAAAGAAGGACTATGTGGATTCCCGAAAGAGGAAGGTATTCCGCCGCATGAGCCCGGAGGAACAGAAAAAATTGATCGCGGAGGATCGTAGATGTGGACGGATCATCTGCCGCTGCGAGACCGTGACAGAGGGAGAGATTGTGGAGGCCATCCACCGGCCCATCATTCCCCGCACCGTGGATGCCATCAAGCGCCGGTGCAACGCGGGCATGGGACGCTGCCAAGGGGGATTCTGCGGGCCGCGGGTTCACGAGATTCTTGCCAGGGAGCTGGGCGTCAGCGAAAAGGATATTTTGATGGATGAGCAGGGAACCTTTATCATTACTTCCGCAATTAAGGAGGCATAATATGGAGCAGAAATATGACGTGATCGTTGTGGGAGGAGGGCCTGCGGGTCTGGCCGCTGCCTGCAGTGCCAAAGAGGCCGGCGCAAAACGGGTTCTGGTGATTGAGAGAGAGAAAGAAGCCGGGGGAATTTTAAATCAGTGCATTCACAATGGATTCGGACTCCACTATTTTAAGGAGGAGCTGACCGGCCCGGAGTACGCGGCCCGGTTCGTGAAAATGGCAGAGGAACGGGGCGTGGAAATCCTTCTGGACACCATGGTTTTGGCCGTGGAGGACCATCAGGTTACGGCCTGCAGCGCGGCCTTGGGCCTGATTTGCCTGGAGGGAAAGGCTGTGGTGCTGGCCATGGGATGCAGGGAGCGTACCCGTGGGGCGGTGGCGATTCCCGGGGACCGTCCATCCGGTATTTTTACTGCAGGAACAGCCCAGCGCTACATGAATATTGAGGGGTGGATGGTGGGCCGCAGGGTCGTCATCCTGGGAAGCGGGGATATCGGCCTCATCATGGCCCGCCGTATGACACTGGAGGGGGCCAAGGTGCTGGCCTGCGTGGAGCTTATGCCCTACTGCAACGGCCTGAACCGGAACATTGTCCAGTGCCTGGAGGATTACGGCATCCCCCTTTATCTGTCCCACACAGTGACCAATGTGGAGGGGCTTCACCGGGTGGAAAAAGTAACGGTATCGGAAGTTGGCCCGGACCGGAAACCGGTTCCGGGGACGGAGATGGTTTTTGACTGTGATACCTTGCTGCTTTCCGTGGGTCTGATTCCGGAAAATGAGCTCACCCAAAAGGCGGGGATCCCCCTGGATCCCGCCACGAAGGGCGCCTATGTCTATGAGAATATGGAGACGCGGGAGCCAGGCGTATTTAGCTGCGGCAATGTGGTCCATGTCCACGATCTGGTGGATTTTGTGACTGCGGAGAGCCAGAAGGCGGGAAAGGCAGCCGCCAGATATGCGGCGGGGGAGCGGTGTCCGGAAAATGCCCGTGTATTTTCCATGAAAAAGGACGGCTGTGTTACGTATACTGTTCCACAAGCGATCCGCCTGGAAAATGTGGACAAGAAAACGGAGATTTCTTTCCGCGTAAACCGGGTGCTGGAGGACGGCCTGATTGAGGTGCGTGACAAGGAAAAGGTGATTTGTTCTTTTAAGCGGGAGCATATGGCGCCGGGAGAGATGGAGCACATTACGGTTCCGGCTGTCCTTCTTGCAAAGGCAGAGGGGGAGGAATTGACCGTGTCTGCCGGGCCACAGAAGGCGGACGGCGCGCAGGCAGGAGGTGAAGTGCGGTGAAAGAATTAATCTGTATTGTCTGCCCCAAGGGCTGTCATTTGAAGGTGGATGTGGAGAACGGCTGTGCGGTTACGGGAAATTCCTGTCCCAGAGGCGCGGAGTATGGAAAGAATGAGGTTCTTCATCCGGTCCGGGTGCTCACAAGCGTGGTGCGGATAGCCGGGGAGGAGAAAGCCTGCTGTCCGGTAAAGACGGACGGCGGGATTCCCAAACAAGAAATCTTTCAGGCGATGGATGCGCTGAAGCCTGTTCGAATCAGCCGTCCGGTTCATTTGGGGGATGTGATCGTGAAGGATGTGTGCGGCACAGGTGTAAATTGGGTGGCGACAAAGAGTTTTCTTTGATGTGCTGTCTTGGGCAGGGACTGGCGTGAGGGCCGGTCCCTGCCTGCTGCGTTTGTCTGTCGGAATTTTAGCGGCGGACGGATAGGTTTTTGGCCGTGCGGGTGTTCGGCAAAAAAAGGAGGAATATTTTGATGGGGGCATGTATTATGGCCACTGCTTTCGCAGCAGGTTTTGTGCAGGCGGTGACAGGATTTGGCTGCAATGTAGTTATGATGGCGGTACTTCCGTTCCTTCTTTCCGTCACAGAGGCTGCGGTGGTTTCGGATCTCTGTGCGGCTGCCTTGGTGTTTGCGCTTACCTGGAAGTACCGGGAACATATTCAGGGAAGGAAACTCATTCTTCCGGCTGTATTTTATTTTGCTTTTGGGGCACTTATGATCCGCCTGTCTGCTTATATGGGGGATCTGAAATTTCTGGAGAGTCTTCTGGGCTTCCTGCTCCTGGTCTTTGCGGTTGTAATGGGATTTTTTTCCAATAAAATTCAGATAAAGGGCAGTGTTCCCGCCGCTGTGGCCTGCGGGACAATCTCCGGGATTATGGGAGGACTGTTTGCCATGGGCGGTCCGGGAATGGCGTTTTACAATCTTGCCGCCGCGGATAGCAAGGAGGAGTATCTGGGAAACAGCAGCTTATTTTTGGCCCTGGCGGCGGTGGAAAATAATGCGCTTCGCATTGCAGGCGGCCTCGTGACCGGGCAGATGATTCCCTGGGCTCTGGGCGGCGCGGCGGCCATGCTTTTGGGAAAGGTTTTTGGGGATAGGGTGGTGCAGAGGATGCCGGTGGAGACGTTAAAGAGAAGCGTGTACGGGCTCATGGGAGTTTCCGGGATTCTCACCCTGCTCAAGAGCGCAGGAATTTTTGTCTAGAGCGCGTTTGAAAATTCATTCCTGCCATATGCAAAAGAACCGCAAGAATTCAGCAAGAAAACCTTCCCCATATATTAAGAGAAAAGAAATACCTGTTTT
>CALWBS010000096.1 GCA_944376135.1 uncultured Enterocloster sp. | reverse complement strand
ATCGGACAAGCCCCGCCCGCGCACTCCGGATCTCCCAGATCCAGCTCAGTCTCCTCATGCTCATAGCGGGAGAGAAGGGAGGGATTAAAAGGCCGCATGGCCGCTTTCCGGCGCTCGTACTCCGCCTCGTCGATGGCCTCGTAGGGAAGAAGTTCGTAGAAGCTGTCGTCGTAGCTCAAGAAGGAGAGGGCCACCACATCGTCCCAGTTGTCCCACACCCATTGTTCCACCTGCTCCCACTCATTGTCCCGGACGTGGACCGTAATGGAGCAGTTGTGATCCACATAGTGTTCCATGAACATCTTATAATTTTCCAGCTGCTCAATGGCAGACACGTCCGCTTTTACCTTGCCGGCAGGGGCTTTAACCGGGAATTCCACAACCTTGGTGGTGGGATCCTGGGGATCCTGTCCCACCTCCGGGAGCACCGGATAGCCCAAGTCTTCACAAACCCGGCAGAGGGGATCAACGGCGGTGATGCGCACCCGGCGGATATAGTAGGGGGCATGGGAATAATGGACGCCGCTGGACACCGTGGGAAGCAGGGAGAGGGAGCCCTCGGGTTTTAAGGTGGTGACAAGAAGGGGCACCCGGCCTCCCAAGCGGGCGGCGATATCCTCCGCCGCCTTGTGAGCGGTTTCCCGAAGCTCCTCAAGGAGCCCGATCTGCTCCTCGCGGGACATTTTGGTGGCGTTTACCATATCCTGCCAGCCGGTGAGAGAGCAGCCGAGGAGCTTGTCCCGCTGCTGCACGGCATTCCAGCTGTGCATCTCCAGTTCCCGGCAGGTCATGCGGTAGCCGGCCCGGGCGGAGAGACGCTGGGCTTCCAGCAGGGCCTTGCGGTCAAGCGCTCCGTCCTTTACAAAGCCCAGGACATTCAGGGTTGTCAGATTGCAGAGGCCGTGACTGTCAAGGAGGATTTCTCCGCAGGGATTGCATCCATTGAAGTTGGGACGTCTCTTAGCCCCTGCCTCCTCGTTGATCCACCCGGGCTCCCCGGAATACCGCATCTGCTGGAGATGCCAGTGGAGCTTTTCGCGGGTGGGCTTCTTTCTGTAATAGATGGAGTTATTGCTCATCTGCCGGTGGGCGATGGACTTGTCGATCTCCCAGCGGCCTCCCACCTGGCGGTACAGGTGGCTCTTGGCCTGGATGCAAGTCTCGTCATCCGCATCGATCAGGCCGATCTCAGAGGTGCGGCGCACGCCGCCGGACACCACATTTTCCCCGATGATATTGGCGATGTCCAGAAGGTCGATGGGCTTTAAGGGAACCCAGACCGCGCCTTCCCGGGTGCCTGTGGCCGCGATCACCTTGTGGATTTTGTCAATCATAGTCATCATGGAGCCGTAGCCGCTGGCCGTGCCGCCGAAGGTCTTGAGCCGTTCGCCCTTGGGCCGGATGGAGTCGTAGACAACCACCAGGCGGTGAATGCCCCGGTATTCCCGATTTGTGATGATATCAAAATAATGGGTCAATGCCTGGGCCCAGCCTTCCTTAGAGTCACCGATGGACAGGGTGGCAGTGTCACGGGAAAAGGTCAGATCCGTGTATTCCAGCCGTTCCCCCACGGGGAGAGGATCGTAGGACTTGTGCAGGATTTCCAAGTCTGTGCGTACAGGGGGGAGCTTTTCTGCGTCGGATTTTAATACCCGTACGCCCACGCCGCTGCCCACCATCAGCAGATAAAACAGGTCATGATAGGCTGCAAAGCTGTCGATGACGGTAAACGCGCAGTTGTAATTTGCCATGGGGTACTGTTCCGCCACCGGCGTGCCGCCAACCCAAAGGGTCCGCCCGGAGAGAAATTGGCGCATATGGTAAATATTGTCGTAGAGTTTTTCAGCCTCCTCCCGGGTGGTGGGAGCCAGAGAACAGTTGTATTCCACAGCCCGTGCTACAGTTTCCCACCAGAACTCCCTGCGGCCAAGTTTGGGAAGATACCGGGAATAAGTGCGGGTGTAGACAAATGCGCCGAGCTGCTCCATGGGGCTGGGAGCGTGCTTATAGGGGCTTAAAAATTCCTGCGTCAAAAGACCTTCCTTCCAGTCCGCGCTGGCCCGCTCTTTTTCTTTTTCCAGCCGGTAGCGGATGTAGGCCTTGGCAGTCTGGTAGTGCTTTGTCTCAAATAAGGTTTCCTCCACTGTATCCTGAATCGTCTCAATATCCCAGATTTCTCCCCCTTGTGCTTTCAGTTTTTCTGTGACGGCCTGGGTGATATTGGCGATTTCCTCCTCGTCGTGCTCGCCTGCCGCCGCAGAGGCCAGGGAGATGGCCCGTGAAATAAACTCCGCGTCAAAGGGGACAACTTTGCCGCTGCGTTTGCGTACATTCATGTAAAAACCTCCAAAGTAGAATAATCGCAGATGTTCAAATTGCTGCGGATAATCGAAAATATGCACTACATATAGTACAACTTTTGCTGAAGGCTGTCAATATATAGGCGGCATCTCGAAACTCTTGCAGAGGAATCCCCTTGGTGGTAGAATAAAGGCAGCGCAGTTCGGAGCACCCGAGGCTGCGGCAATTATACCGCATAAGGAGGGGAATTACCATGAACAAAGAAGTAAAAGATTTTGCAGTGCAGAAGACGAAGGAACTGATGGAGGCGGGCTCTTGCAGCAAAGAGGCTAGAGCTGCGGCCCAGGCCTGGCTGGACGCTCTGGACACGGAGAATGAGGCCCAGGAGACAGAAAAATATATCAAGGAGCTGGAAGGCGATATTATGCCGATTGACCTGCTGATAGCATTTGCCGAGTCAGAAGGCGGCGTGCAGGTCTTCGGTGCGGATAAGGCGCCCCAGGTTGCGGCTCACGGCAAGGAGATCAAGGCGGCGGGAGCCAAATACTGCGACTGCCCGGCCTGCGCGGCCGTGGAGGCGATTTTGGAGAAGAAAGAGGAGCTGCTGAAATAGGGGAAAAAAGAGGGATGAACGCTGTTAACCTGCGCAGTGAAAATGCAGGATAAAAAGAGCCGGTGTACGGAGGAAAATTTCTCGGTACACCGGCTCTTTTGGGCGCGCCCGGCGGGCGCCCGTTTATTTGGAGGCTGTCGTAAGGCACTTGAGCGGTCAGTGGTCAGATTTCAGCCCCGCTCCGCACATGGTAATCAGGCAGTCGTCCGCTGTCCCGAAGCACTCGCGGTAGTGCAGATACGCCGCGTAATTGGCCGCTGTGGTGTGCTCACAGTACACGCCCTTTTTTGCGAGGAATTCCCGGGCCTGGAGAATCCGGTCCTCCGGCGCGTGGACAAAGCGCACGCCGTATTTCTTTGCCAGAGATAAAATTTCCTTCCCACGCATGGGCTCTCCGATGGCGATTCCCTCCGCCATGGTGGGGCCGGGGGTGACGGCGGCGGGCACACCCAGTCCCTCTTTGGCGCCGCGCAGCAGAGGGTCGCAGGCCTCGCTCTGAACTGCGATGATCTGGGGCATCTGGTCGAGAAGGCCGCTTTTCTGCAGATGGACAAGAGCTTTCATCACACCCAGAAACAGCGTTCCATTTCCCACAGGAATCACCAGATGGCGGGGGATGCGCCCAAGCTGCTCAAAGACCTCATATATGTAGGTTTTCGTCCCCTCATAGAAGAATGGGCTGTACACATGGCTTGCGTAGAAAATTCCCTCTTTTTCTACTTTTTCGCGGCATACCTGTGCGCAGTGATCCCTGTTTCCCGGAACAACGGTGCAGACAGCGCCATGGGCCCGAATCATGGCGATTTTCTTGGGGGAGGTCCCTTCGGGCACGAAGATCTCACAGGAAATGCCTGCTCTGGCCGCATAGGCCGCGACGCTGTTTCCCGCATTTCCGCTGCTGTCCTGAACCACGCGGTCAATGCCAAGGGATTTGCAGTGGGCCATGAGCACGGCGGCGCCCCGATCCTTGTAGGAGAGGGTGGGCATGAAATAATCCATTTTCAGGAGTACATGTTCGTCCAAGCGGATGACAGGGGTCATGCCTTCCCCCAAGGTGATCTCCCGCCAAGATTCGTCCTCCAGGGCCATGAAGCGCCGGTAGCGGAACATGCTCCACTCGTTTTTGTCAATGGCGTCAAAGGAAAATGCGGGCGGGTCAAATTCCAGCTCCCACAGTCCCCCGCAGGCGCATTTGGAACCTGCGTCGGAGACGGGAACCCGTCTGCCGCAGGCAGTACACACATAATTCATTAGTAATCCTCCTTGGCTGATTGGTTTCTTAAAGTAAAGTGATTTCTGTGAAAATCAATCGTTCCCTCTTTTTTGAGCTTTCCTAGTTCAGCGGACATGGCGCTTCGCTCCACCCCCAGGTAGTCTGCCAGCTCCTGCCGGTTGTAGGGAATAGAGAAGATGCGGCTGTCCGCCGCTTTGGCCTGTGCGGTTAGATAAGCCATGAGCTTCTCCCGCGTGGTGCGCTTGGAAATGAAGTCAATTTTCTGGTTCAGCATGAGATTTTTCCGGGCAACAATCCGCAGCAGGTTGTGGACCAGGCGGCTGTGAAACACGCAGGCCTGGCTGCAGGTCTCAATAATCCGCCGGCAGGCGAGCTGCAGGATACGGCTGTCCGCGCTGGCAACCACCGTTACCGGCAGACGGTCCAACTGAGCGCAGGCAAACACCTCGCCGAAGAGCTGACCCGGCCCTGCGGCGGCCAGGATACTGCGGTTTCCGCCCAGGTCCTCCCGCAGGATCTGTACTTCCCCGGCAAGGACAACGCCTACCCAGAGAGCGGGCTCTCCCTCCAGAAAGATTGTTCGGCCCTTTTCGTAGGAGACGGACCGGGCCCCCAGGCACTGCAGCATATCTGCAAGCTCTTCCCTGCGGATTCCGGAAAAAAGGGGGAATTGGGATAAGCTCTCAAAATTTTCCTCCATTTTTTCCTCCGTTTGTTGGAATTCCAACGTACTTTTTTGCCACAGTATACTATGATGGGTGCAGAAAGTCAAGGAGGTACGGTTATGATCAGAAGAATCATTCGGATTGATGAAGAGAAATGCAATGGCTGCGGCGCCTGCGCCAATGCCTGCCATGAAGGCGCCATAGAGATGGTAAACGGAAAGGCCCGGCTGATGCGGGAAGACTACTGTGATGGCCTGGGCGACTGCCTGCCCGCCTGTCCTACCGGGGCCATTTCCTTTGAGGAGCGGGAGGCCCCTGCCTACGATGAAGCTGCAGTTTTGGCGGCTAAGAAAGTGGCGGAAGCCGCGAAGGCCGGCCAGGCGTCCGCTCAGACTGCCCGGGGGCCGGTTCACGCTGCAGGCGGCTGCCCTGGTTCTATGGCCCGGACCATTGCACGGCAGAGAGAAAATGAGGAGTCCCAGGCAGCCCTCCGGGGGGCGTCCCCGGCAAGCCGCCTCTCCCAGTGGCCTGTACAGATCAAGCTGGCTCCGGTGCAGGCCGCCTATTTTGCAGGCGCGCACCTTCTGGTCGCTGCGGACTGTACGGCCTATGCCTACGGGGATTTTCACAATCAGTTTATCAAAAACAAGATTACCCTTATCGGCTGCCCCAAGCTGGATGCGGTTGACTACAGCGAGAAACTGACACAGATTCTGGCGGCCAACGATATTAAGAGTGTGACGGTCGTGCGGATGGAGGTTCCCTGCTGCGGCGGAATTGAGCACGCAGTGAAGGAAGCTTTAAAAGCCAGCGGAAAATTCATTCCCTGGCAGGTGGTGACCATCTCTACGGACGGCCGGATTCTGGAAGATTAACCGAGCATAAAAACAGGAGGACAGATGCTATGGAGAGACAGATGTTTTGCTATCAGTGCGAGCAGACTGCGGGATGCAGCGGATGTACGGGAAAGGCGGGAGGGTGCGGAAAGAAGGCGGATACCGCCGCCCTTCAGGATGAGCTGACCGGAGCCCTGATTGGGCTGGCCCGTGCGGCAGGCGGTCAGGAGACCGGGGAGGAAACGGATGCCCTGGTGCTGGAGGGATTGTTTACCACAGTGACCAATGTAAATTTCAACAATGAGACCATAACGGATCTGACCCAGCGGGTTCGGAGGGAAAAGGAACGCCTGTCACCGGGGTGCGCGGGCTGCGGCGCGCCCTGCGGGAAGGCGGAGGAATATCCTATGGATCTTCTCTGGAATGCGCAGGAAGATATCCGCTCCTTAAAGTCCCTGATTCTCTTCGGCATCCGCGGAATGGCCGCCTATGCCTACCACGCCGCGGTTTTGGGATACCGGGACGCAAAGGTCAATGCGTTTTTCTATAAGGCGCTCTTTGCCATTGGGGAGGACTGGGGAATGGAGGAGCTTCTGCCCATCGTTATGGAGGTGGGGGAGGTGAATCTGGCCTGCATGGCCCTCTTGGATCGGGCGAACACGGAAACCTTCGGCAATCCCAAGCCTGTCCAGGTGTCTCTCGCGGTGGAAAAAGGCCCCTTTATCGTGATTTCCGGCCATGACCTCTATGATCTGAAGCTTCTCCTGGAGCAGACCGAGGGGAAGGGAATCAATATTTACACCCACGGGGAAATGCTTCCGGCCCACGGCTATCCGGAGCTCAAAAAATATCCCCATTTAAAGGGCCATTTCGGCACGGCCTGGCAGAACCAGCAGAAGGAATTTGCGGATATTCCCGGACCGGTCCTTTTCACCACCAACTGTCTGATGCCTCCAAAGGACAGTTATAAGGACAGGGTATTTACCACAGAGGTTGTGTCTTACCCGGAGATTTGTCACATCGGCGCAGACAAAGATTTCAGCCCGGTAATTGAGAAGGCTTTGGAGCTGGGAGGATATCCGGAAAACAGAGAATTTGCCGGCATCAACGGCGGCCGACAGATTACCACGGGATTTGGCCGGGCCGCTGTGCTGGAGGCAGCGGGTCAGATCGTGGAAGCAGTAAAATCCGGCGCCATCCGCCATTTCTTCCTGGTGGGAGGCTGCGACGGGGCCCGGGCAGGGCGGAACTACTACACGGAATTTGTGAAAATGGCTCCCGAGGACACGGTCATTCTTACCCTGGCCTGCGGAAAATTCCGGTTTAATGACCTGGATTTGGGGACTATCGGAGGCCTGCCCCGACTTCTTGACATGGGCCAGTGCAACGACGCCTACGGCGCCATCCAGGTGGCAGCCGCCCTGGCAGAAGCCTTTGACTGCCAGGTGAATGACCTGCCCCTCTCCATGGTGCTCTCCTGGTATGAACAGAAGGCAGTGTGCATCCTCTTAACCCTCCTTCACCTGGGCATCAAGAATATCCTGCTGGGGCCGTCCCTGCCCGCCTTCCTCTCGCCGGGCGTGCTGGGATATCTGGTGGAGCACTATAACATTGCCCCCACATCCGAGCCGGCTGCGGACATGCGGAGGCTTTTGGGGGAGTAGGGGCAATGAACAGCTCTGATGCAGCCGCTCAGGACGGCGCATCCATTTTAAAGCTTTGCCGCCTTCCTGAAATCTTCCAGGCTTGGGGCCGCTGCGGCGGCCTTCAGCCATTGGGACAGAATGTTCATATCCGTCTGTCCCAGAATATTTTTCCGCAGAGAGCCGGGGATCTGCCCCATATCCTCCAGAAGGTCCAGGATGGCAAGGGCACGGCCTTTTGCTTCGCCCTCCTGTTCGCCCTTCTGCAAGCCCCGGTTCCACGAATCCTGTATCTTATCTGCAAATAATTCATTCAGCGCATCGCACACGTTTTTTCCCTCCTTATATATCTTCCAATTTGCGCGGATAATCAAATCCATTGCCGCGCTGTACAAGGGTTCCTGTTCCCTCCCCCGGTAGGCCCTGGCCAGCACATCCACATCCCCCTGTATTTTGAGACCGCGCCGCAGCCGGCTCAGCCATACATTTTCCTCACCGGGCAATTCCCGCTGTATCACGATCTGCAGGGGAAATGCGGCTCCCTCCACATAGTAAATCCCGGGATACGGACAATGAATCCTAGCTCCGTAGAATTCTTTCAGAAATGTAAAAAGTTTTCGGGGATACCGGTTTCCCACCAGGGTCAATGTGATTTCATCGGGAGGCACCGCGTTCTCCCGGTCTGTCCGGGCCTGAAGGATAGAGGCATAACCGGCAGCCTGGTAATATGTCCGTACGGACAGGCTCTCCCCCGGCCCTTTGTACTCGACAATATTAAACCGCCGGAATATTTGCCCGATCTTCTTTTGGATGCAGCGTCCGGGCTCCTTTTTGATGATCAGAGTATCAGCCCGCAGGGGCCCGTCCGCCAAATTGTATTCCTTCAAAAACTGCAAATACGGCGCTTCATCCGCAAACTCAATCTGCAGAACGGCCTGAAAGGCCGGATGCCACTGCAGAGGCTTTCCCATCCGCATTCCTCCTTTTATTATACGGAAAAATTCCGCCTTTTTCAATGCATCTTGAAAATCCGGCCGAAAGGCCATCGGACAGCCCGGCAAAAGGGGCTTTCCAGAAATAAAAGCTTCCATATACACTGCGCCACGAAGCGCAGAGCAGCTGCAGGGAAGAGGATACAATATACGGGTGCTATTACTTTAATCCGTGATAGTCATTCCCGTCTCTTTGCGAAAAAGGCTGCTCAGATAGCTGTGGCTCACGGAACAGAGACGGGAGAGGAAATCCGGGGAAGGAGGCTCCCGGTAGTGGGAGTCGATATAGTCCAGGCAGAACTTGTACCAGGGCAGAATAGTTTCTGCAGAATTATTTATTATGAATTGAATTTCGGGCTGGAGTATGCACGCTGATCTTGCAATTTCTGTGATAGTCTGCTAAAGTGTAGGCAGGAGCATACGGCGGACAGATGCGCGGTCCGCCGCGCGTCAAAAACATTGTAAATGAAAGGAAGTGCCCAATGGCAGACAAGAAATTTCAAAACGAAGAAGAGCAGGAGATGACAGTAACCCTCACTCTGGACGATGACACGGAGGTGGAGTGCGTGGTGCTCACCATCTTTAATGCCGGGGAAGGCGAATACATTGCCCTCCTGCCCATGGAGGGAGCGGATTCCGAAGAGGGAGAGGTATACCTGTACCGCTACAGCGAGACGGAGGAGGGAACTCCGGTTTTAGACAACATCGAGAGCGATGAGGAGTACGAGATTGTGGCGGATGCCTTCGATGAGCTCCTTGACAGCCAGGAGTATGATGAGCTCATAAGCGAGGAGGAGCTGGAGGAGTTCGAGGCAGAGGACGATTCGGAAGAATGAAGCGGGTCCTGTACTGGGTGCTGGTGATTGCCTGCCTGGGAGGTGTTCTCATGGGGGGATATATGACGGTTTCCCAGCTTCTCGCATATCAGGCTGCGGACCGGGCCTATAAAGGCTTGTCCGGTTACATAAGCGGCTTTCCTTTGGAAGATGCCTCCGGAAACGGGGGCGTCTCTTGCTTTAAAGACAGGGAAGCATCTGAGAACGCCGGGGAATCCTCCTCCCGGAGAGTACAGGTGGACTTTTCCGGTCTGGCCGGTATTAATCCCCAGGTGGTTGGCTGGATTTACGGACCGGATACGGTGATTAATTATCCGATTGTACAGGGGGAAGACAACGCATACTATCTGCACCATCTGTTTACAGGAGAGGCGAACGGTTCCGGCTGCATTTTTTTGGATGCGGCCTGCGCCGGAGACTTTTCCGGAGAACATTCGATCATCTACGGCCACCACATGAAAAATGGGAGCATGTTTGCCTCCCTTGGAGAGTATGCGTCCCAGGATTATTACGAGAGCCATCCGTATTTTCAGCTATCCACCCCCGCGGGGGACTGGAGGGTGGACGTGTTCTCCGCCTATGCGGCAGATGTGAGTCAGGAGGCCTGGCAGGTGGAGCTGGGAGAAGAATACCGGCAGGAGTGGATTCGACAGGTGAGCGGCCGGTCTGCCATCCGGTGCCGCACGGCTCCTAAGGAGGGCGAGCGGATTCTGACATTGTCCACATGCAGCTACGAATTTGCAGATGCCCGGTTTGTGGTTCATGGGGTGATGCGGCCGTGGGAATAACCCGGGCCGCCTTTTTTACAGACTGTGAAACTTGTGTGAACCCATGGAAATATGCCGTTTTATCTGTTAAAATAAGACCAACGAATGAGAAGGGCGGGGGCCGGCGCATGCTGTAAAATGCAATTTTTTCGCGGCCCGCCGGAGAGATTGAGAAGGAGGCATATCCATGGATGGTTTAAAAATATTGGTGGTAGATGATGAAGCCAGGATGCGGAAGCTGGTGAAGGATTTCCTGGTAAATAAGGGCTTTACTGTGATTGAAGCGGCAAACGGCGAGGAGGCGGTGGATATCTTCTTCGCCCAAAAGGACATTGCTCTGGTGCTTCTGGATGTGATGATGCCGAAAATGGACGGCTGGGAGGTTTTGAAAACCATCCGCAAATATTCCCAGGTCCCG
>CALWBS010000095.1 GCA_944376135.1 uncultured Enterocloster sp. | reverse complement strand
TCATTCCCTTCATCGGCGGCGAGGAGGAAGAGAGTGAGCAGGAGCCTCTGCGCATCTCGGGAAAGACTCAAAACGGCGTGATTGTAAACGCCCAGAACCCACTACTTACCTGCCAATGCGTCCGTGTGCCTGTGCTCAATGGCCACACGGCGGCGGTGTTTGTGCGGTTTAACAAGAAGCCCACCAAGGAGCAGCTCATTGAGGCCATGACCTCCTATAAGGGTCTGCCCCAGGAGTTAAATCTTCCCAGCGCGCCGAAGCAGTTCATCCAATATCTCACCGAGGATAACCGGCCCCAGGTAACCCTGGATGTGAATTTTGAGCAGGGGATGGGAATCTCCGTGGGACGGCTGCGCGAGGATACGGTCTATGATTATAAATTCATCGGCCTGTCTCACAATACGCTGCGGGGAGCAGCCGGCGGCGCGGTGCTGTGCGCGGAACTTCTGACAGCGAAGGGATATATCAAGGCTAAGGCGTAAGATACTGTCTGGCTGCGGAAAGGCCAATTAAAAAGGACCAATTAAGAAAAAGAGAGGAGAGGGAAGATATGCCGATTCAGAAGGAACGCTTTGGAGCGATGCCTGACGGGCAGGAGGTCTTTAAGTATACACTGACAAATAAGGAGGGAGTTTCTGCCTCCTTCATAACCCTGGGCGCGGTGTGGGTGTCCATGGTGGTGCCGGATCGGGAGGGGAAAATGGCGGATGTGGTTCTGGGATATGATGACCTGGAGAGCTATCTGCAGAATCCGCCCCATTTCGGCGCGCCCATCGGCCGCAACGCCAACCGTATCGGCGGGGCAGTGATTACGATTGATGGAATAGACTACAAGCTGGCGGCCAACAATGGCCCCAACAACCTGCACAGTGCCCCGAATCTGTACCATATTCGGCTGTGGGAGTGCAGGGAGGCTGTCTCAGAGGAGGGGGAACGTTTGGACTTCTTCCTGGAGAGCCCGGACGGGGACCAGGGCTATCCGGGAAATGCGAAAATCCGGGTAAGCTACACGCTGACGGATGATAACCGCCTGCTTCTCGACTATCAGATGGTGAGTGATAAGGACACCATTGCCAACTTCACCAATCACAGTTATTTCAATCTGGCGGGCCATGACAGCGGGGAAGTCCTGAACCAGGAGGTATGGCTGAACGCTTCCTCCTACACGCCGGCGGACGCAGGTTCCATTCCCACCGGGGAAATCGCTCCTGTGGCGGGCACCCCCATGGATTTCACCCAGATGAAGGCCATTGGCCGGGATATTGAGGCGGGATTTGAGCAGCTTGTTCTGGGAAATGGATATGACCACAACTGGGTTCTGGACCATGAACCGGGGGTTCTCTCCCTGGCTGCCCTGGCAATGTATCCGAAGAGCAGCCCGATGATCGAGACCTACACGGATCTTCCCGGCGTCCAGTTCTATACAGCCAACGGACTGAAAGATTTTATGCCCGGAAAGGGCGGCGTTCATTACGGGCGGCGGCAGGCCTACTGTTTTGAGACCCAGTATTATCCCGACGCCTGCCATAAGCCTCAGTTTCCATCCCCCATTTTGAAGGCGGGCGACACCTACCAGACCAGGACGGTTTACCGGTTCTATGCGGAATAAATCTCTCTATATTGCGGAAAAGCCCAGCGTGGCCCAGCAGTTTGCCCAGGCATTAAAGATCCAGGGCCGCCGCCAGGACGGTTATATTGAGTCCGAGGACGCGGTGGTCACCTGGTGCGTGGGCCATCTGGTGACCATGAGCTATCCCGAGGCCTATGATGCCCGGTTTAAGCGCTGGAGCTTTCAGACCCTGCCTTTTCTGCCGAAGAATTTCAAATACGAGGTGATCCCGGCGGTGGCAAAGCAGTTTGCCATCGTTAAGGGACTGCTCACCCGGCCGGACATTGACACGATTTACGTGTGCACGGACTCCGGGCGTGAGGGAGAGTACATCTATCGTCTGGTGGCCCAGATGGCCGGGGTGGGGCCCGAGAAAAAGCAGAAGCGGGTGTGGATTGATTCCCAGACCGAGGAAGAGATTCTCCGGGGAATCCGGGAGGCAAAGGATGAGGCGGAGTACGACAATCTCTCCGCCTCCGCCTATCTGCGGGCCAAGGAAGACTACCTGATGGGCATTAATTTTTCGCGGGCTCTTACCTTAAAATTCGGTCCGGCCATGGGCGCGTACCTTGGAGAGAGCCGGCGGCCGGTGGTCTCGGCCGGTCGGGTGATGACCTGTGTTCTTGGCATGGCAGTGCGCCGGGAGCGGGAGATCCGGGAGTTTGTGAAGACGCCCTTCTACCGGGTGATCGGCACATTTCTGGCGTCCCGGCCCGAGGGGGATATCCCCGTCCAGGCGGAGTGGAAGGCTGTGGAGGGCTCCCGGTATTTTAACACCCCCTGGCTTTACAAGGAAAACGGCTTTAAGGAGCGGGAAAAGGCCCAGGAACTCATTGATTTCCTCCTGGTAAATGAGGACGGGAGCCGGGAACCCCTTCCCGCCAAGGTGGTTTCCAAGGAAAAGAAGAAGGAGACGAAAAATCCGCCCCTTCTTTTTAACCTGGCGGAGCTGCAGAATACCTGCTCCAAGATGTTTAAGATCAGCCCGGACGAGACGCTAAAGATTGTCCAGGAGCTGTATGAGAAAAAGATGGTCACCTATCCCAGAACCGATGCCCGGGTGCTCTCAAGCG
>CALWBS010000094.1 GCA_944376135.1 uncultured Enterocloster sp. | reverse complement strand
TTTATCGAGGACTATTCCATTGATAACGGCATCATGTACAGCTGTGTCAAAAACCGGGTCCCCTTTGTCCTGACAGGCTCCATCCGGGACGACGGTCCTCTGCCTGAGGTAATCGGCGACGCCTATGAGGGCCAGACCGCCATGCGGAATATGGTCAAAAAAGCCACCACCGTCATCTGTCTGGCCACCATGCTGCACACCATCGCCGCGGGAAATATGACGCCCTCCTACCGTGTGCTGGAGGACGGCACAGTCCGCCCGGTCTTTCTCTATACGGTGGATGCCGATGAATTTGTGGTAAACAAGCTGCTGGACCGGGGAAGCCTGGCCGCCACCACCATTGTCACCAATGTGCAGGATTTCATCATGATTGTCGCAAAGGGGCTGGGACTTCTGTAAAAAATGGGGGCCGGCAGCTTCGCCGTCCTCACGCCCTTCCTTGTACACAAGCTGACGATACAGCTCCTCGTCAAATTCTGTCAGTATCACATTTCTCACCTCCGCCCGATGTTTTTCCAAAAATTCTTTCAATATGTTCTCCCTGATGCAGCGCCGTACCCGTCCCCACCGTGCCCGCCGTCTGCATACTGTCTGTTACATATTGTCCTATAAAACTTTGGCCCCGCCGCTCCATTTTAAAAACGGGGTACGGCGGGGCCGGAACATTTTTCTGTTATTTTCTCAATCTATTCAGGAGAGCTGCTGCTGTTCTCACATCTTTCAGGCCCTAAGCTCAATGCCCAGATCTTTTAGTCCGTTCAGAATCTTGTTCATCACAGAGGTGACTTCTTTCTCGTCCAGGGTGTGGTCAGCCGCCCGGAGAGTGATAGAGTACGCCACGGACTTATGGCCAGCCAGCACCTGGGCTCCCTCGTAGAGGTCAAAGAGATGATAGCTCTCCAAGAGTTTACCGCCCCGCTGCTCCAATACATCCTCAATCTGACCCACCATCACGTCCTTGGGCACCACCATGCTGAGGTCGCGGGTCACAGCCGGGAACC
The DNA here is from genome assembly GCA_944376135.1 of uncultured Enterocloster sp. Lineage (GTDB taxonomy): Bacteria > Bacillota > Clostridia > Lachnospirales > Lachnospiraceae > Enterocloster. Next base: position 12,407 of record CALWBS010000094.1, on the reverse strand, counting down.
GGGCCAGGCCCTTGTACTTCCTGTCAAATGTGGTGTACTTCATAATAGCCGGCATATCCACAACCGCCACATAGGCGCGATCCCCGATCCTGTAGTTCTCCGCCACCTGGGGATGAATCTCGCCCAGATAGCCCACAACGGTTCCCTCATAGACGATATCCGCCTTGCGGCCCGGATGGAGGTAGGGATGATCCCCCTTGGGATCATAGTGAACCTTCTTGTCCATTCCCACCTTCTCAAAGAATTCCTCCACTACGCCCTTCATAGTGAAGAAATCCCCGCTGCCGTACATCCCCAGAATGAACTGCATCCGCTCGTCGGGAAGCTCGGTCAGGGGCAGGGCCTTGGGCAGATAAATATTTGCCAGCTCATAGAGGCGCACCTCCTTGTTGCGGCGGTTGTAGTTGGTGGACAGGGAGGTGAGCATGCCGTTCAAGGGCAGGGTGCGCATGATGCTGAAATCCTCGCCCAGAGGATTGGAGATGGTCACCGTCCGGCGCAGGGAGCTGTCCGCAGGAATGAGGAGCTTGTCAAATACCTTGGGGCTCTCAAAGGAGTAGGTCATCCCCTGGGAGAATCCTGCAAATTGGGCCGTCTCCCTGGCCAGGGCCTCAATCCGCAGCTTGTAGGAGAGCTTGCCTGTGGTGGCCTCCCCGGAGGGCAGGCTTGTTGGGATCTTGTCATATCCAAAGAACCTTGCGACCTCCTCGGCAATATCCGCCTCCCGCTCCAGATCCTGACGCCAGGTGGGAGCGATGATCTCCTCCTTCTCAGCATCATACTCCAGCTCCAGCATCTTAAAGTACCCAAGCATCTCCTCCTTGGAGATATCCGTTCCCAACAGCTCATTGATCTTGTCCGGGCGGAAGGGAATGTGCTTCTTCTCCCGCTTCTCCGGGTAGATATCGATCACGCCGCCGATCACATCCCCCGCGTCCAGCTCCTCGATGAGCTGGCAAGCTCGGTTCACTGCCTCCAAGGAGGTATTGGGGTCCAGACCCTTCTCGTACTTTCCTGAAGCGTCCGTGCGCAGGCCCACCTTCTTGGCGGAAAGGCGGATATTAGTGCCGTTGAAGCAGGCGGACTCAAACACCATGCTCTTTACATGGTCGGTGATCTTGGAATTCTCGCCGCCCATGATTCCGGCAATGCCCACTTCCTTCTCCCCGTCATTGATCATCAGGATGGTGGAATCCAGCTTTCTCTCCTGGCCGTCCAATGTCTGGAACACATCTCCGTCCTTGGCACACTTAACCACGATCTCATGGCCTGCCAGCTCGTCATAATCAAAGGCGTGCATGGGCTGGCCGTACTCCTCCATCACGTAGTTGGTGATGTCCACGATATTGTTGATGGGCCGGATGCCGCTGGCCGCCAGGCGGCGCTGCATCCACTGGGGCGAGGGAGCCAGACGGATGTTCTTTACCATACGGGCACAGTACCGGGGGCAGAGATACGGATCCTCCACCCGCACCTTCAAATAGTCGTGGATGTCCTCCTCATTTCCCGAAGGGGTCACCACCGGAGGATGGAAGGATTTGCGGAAAGTGGCAGCCGCCTCCCGGGCAATGCCGATGACGCTGTAGCAGTCCACCCGGTTGGAGGTGATCTCATACTCGAAAACTACATCCCGCAGCCCCAAAATGGCCACCGCATCCGCTCCCGGCTCACTGTCCGCAGGGAGCAGATAGATACCGCTCTCCGGCGCGTCCGGGTACATGTTCCGGTCAGAGCCCAGCTCCTCAATGGAGCACATCATGCCCTGGGACTCCACGCCCCGCAGCTTCCCCGTCTTAATCTGGATTCCTTCCTCAGGAAGGGGGCCGCCGTCATGCCCTCCGGCTACCCGTCCGCCGTCCAGAACCACGGGGACCTTTGCTCCCACAGACTCCTTCGTAATATTAGGTGCCCCGGTGATAATCTGCACGGGCGTCTCCTGCCCCACATTCACCTGGCAGACCACCAGCTTGTCCGCGTCCGGATGGCGCTCCACGGAGAGGATCTCTCCCACTACAATTTTCTCAAGATTTTTATCAAGATGGGTGTACCCTTCCACCTTGGTTCCGGTCAGGGTCATGGCATCCGTATATTCCTGGGCGGTCACGTCCAGATCCGGCACATAAGCCTTAATCCATGATAATGCTGTATTCATGTTTCTTCTCCTTTACTTACTGCAAAACTTAGAACTGCTTTAAAAAGCGGACATCATTCTCATACAAAAGCCGCATATCGTCGATCTCATATTTTAAGAGGGCGATGCGCTCAAGGCCTACGCCGAAGGCAAAGCCGGAGTACTCATCCGGATCAATATTGCACATCTCCAGCACATGAGGATGAACCATGCCGCAGCCTAAAATCTCAATCCAGCCGGATCCCTTGCAGAAGCGGCAGCCCTTGCCCCCGCATTTAAAGCAGGATACATCCACCTCGGCGCTGGGCTCCGTAAAGGGGAAGTGATGGGGACGGAATTTTACCTTTGTCTCAGTGCCGAACATCTCCTTGGCGAACTCCTCCAGGGTTCCCTTTAAGTCCGCAAAGGTAATGCCCTTGTCGATGACCAGGCCCTCGATCTGATGGAAGGAGGGAGAATGGGTTGCGTCCACCTCGTCGGAGCGGAACACGCGGCCCGGAGCGATCATGCGGATGGGAAGCTTTCCCTGCTCCATGGTGCGCACCTGAACCGGGGAGGTCTGGCTGCGCAGCAGGATCGAGTCATTGATGTAGAAGGTGTCCTGCTCATCTCTTGCCGGATGGCCCTTGGGAATGTTCAGCTTTTCAAAATTGTACTCATCGTACTCCACCTCCGGGCCTTCCACTACCTCATAGCCCATGCCGATGAAGATCCGCTCCACCTCCTCTAAGGCAATGGTGTTGGGATGGCTGTGACCCGCCTCCGTCTTCTTCGCCGGAAGGGTCACGTCAATGACCTCTTTTTTTAACTGCTCCTCCCTGGCCTTCTGGGCAAGCGCGGTCTTGGCCTCCTCCAGGCGTCCCTCGATCAGGGCTCTTGCATCATTGACCATCTGGCCCACCTTGGGCCGCTCCTCCGGCGATACATCCTTCATGCCCTTTAACAGGCTGGTCAGCTGCCCCTTTTTGCCCAGGTAGGATACCCGGATGTCGTTCAGCTTTTCCAGGGCGTCAGAGGCCGCAATCTGCTTTAACGCCTCTTCCTTAATCTTCTCTAACTGCTCTTTCATGGCTTCTCCCTTTCCTTCAAATCTCTCTGAAAATGTACAGCAATGCAAAAAGCCCCGTCCCTCTGCCGGCCTTCAAAAGACCTCGCAAAAGGGACGGGGCAAAACGACCCGCGGTACCACCCTGATTCCCGCATATTCTTATAACGTGCGCTCCAAAAGCGCGCCTTGATATCCGGGCACTCTCTGCACATAACGCGTGCGGACGGCACAGACTACCGGAAAACCCGCCGCATCGCCTGCGGCCTGAAATGCGCCGGAATCCATCCGAACAACATCCCTGCTTTCTCTCCTCTCACCTGTGCAGCTCCAGTGGGAATTTCGAAAACACATGTGAACCCGGGCAGGCTCTCAGCCGGTGGCCTCCCCTCTCTGACGGAACATGCGCTCCTACTGTACACTCTCAATGCTTTTACTATATGGCATATATCGGCGGCAGCTCAAAATAAAACCACCGCAGCCTATTGTCCATTCTAGTCACATTCCGGCAAAAAGTCAAGCGCTTTCTTCTTTTTCCAGAACCACTCTGCACCGCTTTTTTATAGCAGGCTAGCCAAGGGCAACCAGGCTGAACACCAGCACGAACAGAGCAATCGTCTCACAAAGGCCGACAACTGTGATGTACTGCGCGAATCCCTTTCCCGTCTCAGCCATGGCATCCGCGCCGGCTGCACCGGCCATTCCCTGAACAGCGGCAGAACACGCCATCGCCAGGCCAGCGCCAATACCCAGGAAAAGCTTCAGCGTCGGGTCCGCGCTTGAACCCTGCATGGTCTGCATCAGAAGGAAGCCATAGATCGTCTGTGTCAAAGGCGCGCCCGCAAATGAAGTAAGAATGAACGGAGCTGCCTTATTGCTCATATAACACTTCTTCCATGCGCCGATACAGGTGGTTCCCGCGATAACAACACCAACACACGAACCGATAGCTGCAATACTCATACACAATCCTGTTCCAATCATTCCTAAATCCATAGTAAAATCTCCTTTAAATTTTAAATTTTAGATAACCATTCTGAATAGTTACTATTTTAATTTGAAGTTTTATTGTAACTGTTCAGAACGGCGCATCTTCTTGCCCGGCCAGAGGCCGGACAAAAGCTGGGATGTCCATCCGATGTGAAAACGTGGACAAGAACTTACTTATAAGCGAGCTTAACGCCTGTTTTGTCCACGTTTTCCCGCCGTCCTGAACTGTTACGTTTTATTCTTCAAATGGTTCATATTTATGGCCGCTCCAGGACAAGCCGATGTGCGTGGAAAATTCCAGGGTATTTAGCCGGATGCCGTGGACGATAACAGACAACACATTCAAAATCATATTAAGTCCATGGCCGAATACCAGCACGATCACGGCAAATATAATAAAGATGAAATGTCCGAGCAGCGGGCTGACCATCTCATTGACTGTCGAAGAGATTGCCGCCCCGGCCAGTCCTACCGCCCAAAGACGGATATAGGAGACGATGTCGGAAAACACATTGACAACCCCCAACAGCATAGAAACAATATCTTTTAGGCTGTCCAGCACAGACTGCAAAATACTTTTCTCATAATTCCCGAAAATAAAATTCACCGCAAATCCGATGATGACAAGGGCAATGGAAATCGTGCCCACCGGAATCCCCGACACCACAAGATCCAGGCCGAATACCGCGCCATTCACAACCATCGAGAGAACCACATAGTACATTCCGATCAGCTCCAGGATCGAGCCAATGTCGCCAAGGATTTTTAACGAGCCGCGGTTTCCTCTTGCCCCGCTTATATGGGCGATCAGCAGATGGATAAGCGCTACCGTAAAACAGAAAATCTGCACATTCTGGCTTGTGGTGAGTCCTGCTTCCCCGCCTGTCCAGAACGGGTACCAGACTTTATCCGAATACACGTTGGAAAGCACCGGCACAGACAGCGTCCGGAGCCATTCCGGCAGTACCGCCGGATCCAGGCCGAACCAGGAGCAAGTGACGGTTCCCCACACTACGGTCGCCGCGCCAAACAGCAGGAGCAGCCATGCGATGGGGGCAATCGCCTTTTTCTCTTTCCGGTTCTTGACCATCACAGCCGCCGCTATGCCGCAGATCAGCAGGCCGTAACCGCCGTCTCCAAAAATAATCCCCACAAATATCATGATAAATATTAGGAACCAGCCGGAAATATCCGCATCAACATACCCCGGTACACTTCCCAGGAAATCGGTCAGAGGATACACAAGACTGACAAATTTATTATTTTGCAGCTTGGTCGGCGCATCGTCTTCTTCTGTTGGATCTTCTGCCAAAAGCCCCCATGCGTTTTCCCTTGCCATCGTCTGAAGCTTGTCCAAATCTTCCGCCGGAAGGAACCCGACGAGATAAGCCACAGAAACCTTTCTGGGAGAATCTTCCGAAAGATCTTCTTCTCCCATTCCGCTGGCATATGTTTCAAACGCAACTTCCTTTTTCAACACTGAGATGGCCCGTTCAAGGCTCTCCGTGTAGGCTGCCAGCGCGCCCAGTTCTTCCTGCAGGCTTTGCTGCTGCCGGCCGGCCTCCTCCAGTTTCTTTCTAAGTTCTGCTGTTGATACGCTGGGAAGCTTAAATCGGCTGCGCTCCAAAGAAGTTTTATCTTCTTCATTGGCCATTCCATTGTCCAGAAGGACGAAACGCACGATATCTTTTGTGCGTTCCAGCACAATGGTCTTGGCGGACTCACCCAGTTTGTCATATTCCGAAGGAATCATTTCATGGAGGGAAAGGACGATTCCCTTTTCCGCCAGAAACGCAACCTCCGCGGGATCCAAATTCCCCCAGGCCTTGATTCGTTCCAGCTCTGTCCGATACGCAGAAATATCCGCATAACATTTCTTTTGTTCTTCCTGGATGGAATCGATCTTTCCGGCTATGGAAAGCGCCTCCTGTGTGTCCGCCTCTTTCTGAACCATCCCTTTGGTCACTTTATCCGCAACCGCGAACCTTCCTTTTTCCAGGGAAGCGATCTGTTCCTTCAATTCCAAGAGGCGCGTCCCTTTTCCCTCTTTGATTTCAATGTGCAAAAGCCCAAGCCTGCGCAATTTTCTCAATGCATTTTTTCTCTCGCTGTCAAGTACAATCAGAGAGACTTTTTTCATAGGCACAATCATGGAACCGCAACCTCCCTTTCGGCGGCAGTTGCATTTGCCTGCGCGATTTTCTTTTTCGAAATTTTAGAGCGGACGACTGCGCTGACCTGCTGATCTGCCATATAAATCGAAATCTTTTTAATATTTTCCTGGGTTTCAGGAATTTTCACCTTCTCAAACAGATTTACCCTCTGAGATGTGGTGAGCAATTCTTTCTGCAAAAGCCGGACCTGTTCCCCCAGCACTTCTGCTTCCAGGTCGAGTTCCATCGCCTTTTCCATATGGTCCGCAGCCAGATCAACCCACAGGGGCGTTTCATACAGATCGTAATCCCCTCTGGAAAAATCTGCCCCTTCATATGTCGGGATCGTAACGCCCGCGATATTGCCGGTTCCTTTCCGGATATTGGCAACGGTAATGATCCCTTCCGGAAACGCGTCTGCTTCACTGAAGACAGCGATCCACTGTTCGAATTCCTTTTCAAGCTCGATTTTTTGCTGTCTTACAGCTTTCTCATTTGCTTCAATGGCGCGGATCTCGGACTGCAGCTGCTGTTTCTTGAGCGTCAGGGTGGGCAAATATCTCTGGTACATTTTTAATGCGTCTTTCTGTACCTTTAATTCATTTTTGGTCAACTTAATTTTTGCCAACGTTCCTGCCCCTCCTTATTTTTCAGGCCAGAATTCTTTGATCAACTCTGACTGCATGCCCGTTTCATCCTTTTCAAAACAATCCGCAAGAATTTGCCACCCCAAATCCAGCGCATTTTCCAGGGAAAGGTTTACGGAAAGGCTCATCAGCTTCTCCTCAAACAATTTTCCATATTTGAGAAGTTTTTCGTCCCAGCGGTTCATGACAAAGCCCATGTTCTTCTTCTCAACCGTATCTTTGTAAGAAGAATACAGACGGATCATGGCGTCCATCAGAGCGCGGTGGTCTTTTCTCGTCTTGCCGTTTACGTTCTGTTTCAGACGGGACAGAGAGCCGAAGGGCTCAATCCGTCCGCCCTTTAAATAATACTGGCCTTCCGTAATGTAGCCTGTGTTGTCGGGAACCGGATGGGTAACGTCATCGCCCGGCATGGTGGTCACCGCCAAAATCGTTACGGAACCGGAATTATCAAAGTCAACGGCCTTTTCATAGCGCGCTGCCAACTGGGAATATAAGTCTCCCGGATATCCCCGGTTGGAGGGCACCTGTTCCTGCGTAATGGCGATTTCCTTCATGGCGTCGGCATAGTTGGTCATATCGGTCAAAAGCACCAAAACATCCTTATCCTGCAATGCAAACTGCTCCGCAACGGCCAGGGCCATATCCGGAATCTTCATGCATTCTACGGTAGGATCGGCTGCCGTATGGATAAACATAACCGTCCTGCTTAAAGCGCCGCCTTTGGAAAGCGTTTCCTTAAAATAAAGATAATCGTCATACTTTAATCCCATTCCGCCAAGAATGATGACATCTGCCTCCGCCTGCATGGCAATGCGTGCCAAAAGCTCATTGTAAGGTTCCCCGGAAATGGAAAAAATGGGAAGCTTCTGGGAAACAACCAGGGTGTTAAACATATCGATCATCGGAATGTTCGTACGCATCATACGGTTGGCGAGGATACGCTTCGTAGGATTTACGGAAGGTCCTCCGATCGGTTTCATATTTTCTGTCAGGGCCGGCCCCTTGTCAATGGGTTCGCCTGAGCCGTTGAATACCCGTCCGAGAAGATCTTCGCTGAACGATACCTGCATTTCATGTCCCAGGAAACGCACTTCATCGCCTGTGGACACACCCTTGCCGCCGGCAAATACCTGCAGGGAAACGAGATCGCCTTCAATTTTATTCACTTCCGCAAGGGATTTGCCGAAACGCGTGCTGATTGTCGCCAGCTCGTTATTCCGAATGCCCTTGGCGCGGACCGTGATCACATTTCCGGTAATCGATTCGATCCGGTTATATACTTTATTCATCCTTACTCACCGCCTTTTAATAATGCTTCTGCTTCATAGCTGCATCTTCCGCAGCCGTCTTCGTACTGCCGGTCGATTTCCGCTTCCCTGGCCTTAAAAGCCTCACTCATAAATTCCGTATAGTTCCAGTCAATAAATCTCTGGCGCATACGGTTAAAGAAGCTGCGCGCCCCATCCTTGTCGTTCAATGCATATTCCGATCCAAGAACCCGTATCAATTTATCAATCACATAGCGCTGGCGCTCTGCACCGCAGTTTGCCTCAATCAAGTCGAAGGAATTCTGCTGGAAATAAACCGCATCCAGCATTTCTTCTTTGAGGTAGACAATAAAATCTGCCAGGCTCGTCCCTTCCTCTCCCACTACCTTCATCATGGAGCCAATGTCGTTTCCGTGAAGCAGAATATCCCGCAGAAATGCTGTTTTCTTGGGAGCGATCACTCCCTGGTATTTGGACCATGAAATAAGGGGGTCAATGGCCGGATACTTTCGCGCGTCCGAACGCTCTCTGGATAGGCCATGGAAAGCGCCCACAACCTTCAGGGTTGCCTGCGTCACAGGTTCGTCGAAATTGCCGCCCGCCGGGGAAACCGTACCGCCGATGGTTACGGAGCCTTCGGATCCATCCGGAAGGCGCACATAGCCGGCCCTCTCATAAAATGCGGCAATATAGGACTCCAGATATGCCGGGAACGCCTCTTCTCCCGGAATTTCTTCCAGCCGTCCCGACATTTCCCGGAGCGCCTGGGCCCAGCGGGAAGTGGAATCTGCCAGAAGCAGTACATGCAGTCCCATTTGGCGGTAATAGTCTGCCAGCGTCACGGACGTGTAAACGGAAGCCTCACGGCTGGCAACCGGCATGGACGACGTATTGCAGATGATAATCGTACGTTCCATCAGGGAACGTCCCGTCTTGGGATCAACCAGTTCGGGGAACTCCGTCAGCGTTTCCACTACTTCTCCGGCGCGTTATCCTCAGGCAGCTACAATAACAATATCCACATCTGCGTATTTCGAGGTTGTGTGCTGCAAAACCGTCTTACCTGCGCCAAAAGGTCCCGGAATACAATACGTCCCGCCCTTTGCCACGGGGAAAAAGGAATCGATCAGGCGGACCTTCGTCTCCATTGTTTCCGTAGGCGCCAAACGTTCAGTGTAACACGTAACGGCACGCTTCACCGGCCATTTGAAAGACATCGTAAGCGGGATCTCATTGCCCCTGTCATCCACGATGACCGCAATCGTCTCTTTAATGGTATATTCTCCCTTTTGCGCCACGGATTTTACTGTGTAATTCCCCAGCAGATAAAAGGGGACGAGGATTTTATGGACAAAGGAGCCCTCCGGAACCGTTCCTACATATTGTCCGGCTTTCACAGTGTCGCCCGGTTTTGCAGACGGGGTAAATTCCCATTTCTTTTGGTCATCCAGCGCATTTGTATATATGCCCCGCTCCAAAAACCATCCCGCCTGCTCGGCCAAAAGCGGCAGGGGATTTTGCAGGCCATCGTAAATCTGGCCCAAAAGACCAGGTCCCAGCTGGGCCGTAAGCATGTCCCCGGTGAACGTTACTTCGTCACCGCATTGGATGCCGTTTGTCATCTCGTAAACCTGTACCTGGGCAATTGTTCCCCGGATACGGATAACTTCGCTTTTGAGAGAGGTGTTCCCAACTTTCACATAGCAAATCTCATTCATTGAAACGTTGCCTTCAAATTGGACGGATACCATATTTCCGTTTACACCTAAAACTCTCCCTGTGTTTTGATTGTTTCCGGTCATTCTTTAACCTCCTGATCGCCCCCATACATAATTGAGCCGTAAATTTTTCGATATGCGTTTTGTCCCTTACTTCTGTCAAATTGCTGGATCCTTAAAATAAGCTTCAGCTTCAGCGCATAGTAAAACAACATCGTTTCGCTGAAGGGATCCGCAGGACGCAGCGTTTCCAAAAAATCCAGGCGGACGCGGGTTAAATACCGCTCTGCCTCCAAGGGATCCTCCATCTCCGCCGCTTGGCGTACCGTCTGAAGCAGTTCTGACGAAATTTCTCCTGTTTCACCTTCATATGGCTTTTTCATCTTCTCCGCACGGACGCCGGCAAGTGCCAGACGAAAATTTTTTTCCCACTTATTCCATTTGTCAATAAACGAATATCCCGATTTTTTATTCTGTCTGTTCGGGACAAGCGCCAGCCCCTTTAAGGCGTTCCATGCCCTTTTCCCCAAATTGCTTCTGCAGAGTTCGTAAAACCGTTCCTCCGTAATGGGCAGCGCTGTTGTTTCACTGGCAATATCCAAAGAGGGCAGCTGCGCAATCAGATAATATTGATTCATACATTCTCAGCCTCTTTCATCAATGATATCAGTTTTGGATCCAAATATGCAGACAACAGGTCGGTAACCGCTTCCGCAGAATAGTCATAATAGGCTTGTCCATCCTGGACCGAAATACGGAATCCCCCTTCAAAGTTATCACTTGCTTTCAATGTAACTCCCGCGCACATTCTTTCTTTCAGCCCCGCAAGCAGTTCCGCCTCAATGGAAGCCAGCTCTCTGCTTCCGATTAAAACGGAGATGTCCTCTGCTTCCGTATCCTTTGTCCAGTTTTCCACTGCCTTAAGAATCAGCGGCAAAAGAGCATCGGCGGATAACGCTTCTTTCACGTTGTCCCCTACAATAACGTTAAGCTCTTTCCCAACGCTTTCCCTGAATGAAATCAAAAGGTTTCTCCCGGCCTGGCGGAGCGAATCTTCACCCGCACGCACGAAACGCTCATTTTGCGCTTTGGCTTCCAGCATCATCTTCTCCGCTTCCGCTTTCGCATCGGAAATGATTTTTTCAGCCTCTGCCCTTGCTGATTCCAATATGGAGGCAGCTTCCGTTTCTGCGGCTTTTACGCCATCATTTTTAATCTGGTCAATGAGTTCCTGCAGTTGGATTTCCATTTACGTCATCTCCTTTTTCTATACGTTGTTTATTCTACCCAATTCATGATATTGAGGTCAAACGCCCTTATATTGCACGCTTATTTCGCATTATGAACTCTTGTTATCTGCATTATCGCTTTATTATACCTATTTATTCGAAAAATGTCTACTGCTATCGCAGCGTTTCGTGAATAATAATAAATGCAGGGTAGCAGTTCGGGCAGCTAATTCATAGACCAGTATAAAACCTCCTTTCCCACCCATCCCTCTTCGGTTTCGAAGCGCGTTTCAATTTTCAAACACGCTTCGGGCTAAATGGCCCCAACCCTTCAGGCTCTTGGATATCCCGGGGTTTTTTAGCCCCGGGTAGACGAGATAGACAAAAATATAACAATTCTCCATATATACCCCGTCTTTTTTGTATACTTTGTACAAGATAGCTCCATTATACTTCTTTTGTAAAATCTTAGCAACAAAAATTTCCAAAAAATTAATCTGTATTTTTTATTTGGCTATTTCAAAAATTTATAGCTTTCCTCTGCACAGCTCCTCCCGTATCTTCTCAATCGCCCGCTTTTCAATCCGGCTCACATAGGAGCGGGATATCCCCAGCATGGAGGCGATCTCCCGCTGGGTATGCTCCTTTCCCCGATAGAGGCCATAGCGCATTCCCAGCACCTTTCTCTCCGTATCCGTCAGGCACGATTCTATGGCCGCATACATTTCCTTCACATCCTGCTTGAAGATCATGGTGTCCAGTGTTTCCCTGTTGTCCATCTCCAGGATATCCACGAGGCTGACGGTCTCTCCATCCCGATCCACACCGATAGGTTCAAACAGGGACACTTCTTTTGAAAATTTCCGGTTGGCCCTAAGGAGCATGAGGATCTCATTTTCCACGCACCTGGCCGCATAGGTGGCCAGGCGGGAACCCCTATCCGCCTTAAAGGTGTTCACCGCCTTAATCAGGCCAATGGTCCCCACGGAGAGCAAATCCTCCGTATCGTGGTCGGAGCCCTGGTACTTTTTTACCACATGGGCTACCAGACGCATATTGTGCTCCACCAGCATATCCCTGGCCTCCTGGTCTCCCAGCCGGAACCGCTCCAGGCATTCCTTCTCTTCTTTCGGAGACAATGGTTTTGGAAAAGTCTTCAAAAAAAGCCACCCTGCATAGTCTTACTTTCATTCTATGCCAGGGCGGCTTGCCAAGTGCTTTTA
>CALWBS010000093.1 GCA_944376135.1 uncultured Enterocloster sp. | reverse complement strand
CCGGACATTTTTCCGGAATATCCCGCACGCCGCTGCGGGTCAGATTATCCGCAATCTGCGGAATAATCATGTTGGCCTTATACACCGTAATCCGATCCCCGGTTCCCAGCTCCAATGCCTCCATAATGCTGATGTTGTGGACGCTGGCCCGGCTCACCGTGGTTCCCTCCAGCTCCACCGGTTCAAAGACAGCCACGGGATTAATAAGCCCGGTGCGGGAGGCACTCCACTCAATGTAGGAAAGAGTGGTCTCACGCACCTCGTCCTGCCATTTAAACGCAATGGAATTGCGCGGAAATTTGGCGGTACGTCCCAGGGAATCCCCGTAGGCAATGTCGTCGTAGAGGAGCACCAGGCCGTCCGATGGAATATCATTTTCCGGCACCTGCTCCTCAAAATGCTTTACCGCGTCCCGGATTGTCCCGGCATCCACCTCCACATAGGGCACCACATCAAATCCCTGACTTTTCAGCCATTCAAACTGCTCCCTCCGGGAGTTTTTAAAGTCCACCCCGTCGGCCCGCACCAGGGCAAATGCCTCGAAGCGCACGCTGCGCTCCGCCGTAATCCGGCTGTTTAGCTGACGCACGGAACCGCTGCACAAATTCCGCGGGTTCTTGTACTTTGCGTCCACGTCATCGATTTCCTCGTTGATGCGCTTAAAATCCGAATACCGGATGATGGCCTCTCCCCGCAGGATAAGCTCTCCCTGGTAGGCGATGCGCAGCGGGATATTTACAAATGTCCTGGCATTGGGCGTGATCACCTCGCCGATTTCCCCATTTCCCCGGGTAACTGCTTTCACAAGTTCTCCTCCCTGGTAAGTGAGGACGATGGTAAGGCCATCCATTTTCCAGGAGAGAAGCCCCTTTTGATCTCCCAGCCACTCGGCCAGGTCATCCACGCTCTTGGTCTTATCCAGAGAGAGCATGGGAGACTCGTGGGTCTCCTTGGGGAGCTCCTCCAGCACCTGATAGCCCACCTGCTGGGTGGGGCTTCCGGAAAGGATGATGCCTGTCTCCTTTTCCAATGCACTCAGCTCGTCGTAGAGCCGGTCATATTCAAAATTACTCATAATCTCCCGGTCTTCCTGGTAGTAGGCCTTCGCCGCCCGCCGCAGAAGGGGGATGAGTTCCTTCATTCTCTGCGTCTTATTTTCCATTCTGTCTGTTCCTCTCTGTCTGCTCCCTTGGAATCGGGCGTTCCTTGGCGGACGCCTTCTCCTTGATGGCCGCCCTCCCCTTCACAGCCGTTCTCTCCTTCACGGACAAGCCGCTGGAGCTTTTTAGAAGCCTCATTAACTCCTGATATTCTTCCCCCGTCACCGGCCGAACGCTTCCCTCTGCCAGATCCCCCAGACGGATATTCATAATCCGCACCCGGATAAGGCGCCGCACCCGGCAGCCGCAGGCCTCGCACATGCGGCGGATCTGCCGGTTCAGCCCCTGGGTGAGAATGATGGAAAATTCCCGCTCTCCCAGACGGCGCAGCCTGCATGGCCGGGTAGTCTCCTCCAGTTCCTCCAGGTAAATGCCCGCAGCCATGCGCTCCAGCATCTGCCGGGTCACCGGCCGGTCGATTGTCACATGGTATTCTTTTTCATGTGCGTTTCCCGCCCGCATGATTTTATTCACCAGGTCTCCCTGATTCGTCATGAGCAGCAGTCCCTGCGAATCCTTGTCCAGCCTTCCCACGGGGTAAATCCGTTCCGGATATTTGAGAAAATCCACAATATTCTCCGCCCGGTCCTTATCCGAGGTAGTACACACAATTCCTCGGGGCTTATTGACCGCCAGGAGAACCGGGACGGGCTTTCCCTCTGAAGCCACCTCCCGGCCGTCCACTTCCACCCGCTGCCCCGGATGCACCAGCTGCCCCAAAGCTGCCCGCTGTCCGTCTATGCGTACTCTTCCCGCCTGGGTCAGCCGATCCGCCTCCCTGCGGGAGCAGACGCCCATGCGGCCAAGCCACTTGTTTAAGCGTTCACCGGCAGGGGCCGATCCGGATGCTGCCGGCGAAGTTTCGGACATATTTGCGGATGGAAAGGATTCTCGGTTATTCTCTCTCATATGGTACGTTTTTTGCCTTTCTGTTATTGGAGCCATTTCTCTCTCCGGACGGCAAGGCCGGCGGATGTGCCTGCGCGTTCATCCGACGGCTGCCGTGAGGCTCCCGCGCTATTTCAGTATTATAGCACAGGAGCGGGGATTTTGCACCATTGAAAAAAGGCAGATTAATTCTGCCTTTTACTGATAGCGCTGCCTTCTCTTTACAATCTAAAAAACTCCTATCAATCGCCCGCCCCAATACACCAATCCCAGCACCCAGCTCGCCAGCACCCCATACAAAATCACCGGCCCGGCAATCGTGAAGATCTTGCAGCCGACACCGAAGACTTCCCCCTCAGCCTGAAACTCAATCGCCGGCGCCGCCACCGAGTTGGCAAATCCCGTAATCGGCACCAGGGCTCCGGCGCCGCCGAATTTTACAAGTTTGGGATATACGTTCCATCCGGTGAAAAGAACGGAGAGAAGCACCAGCTCCACGGAAGTCCAGGTGGAAGCCGCCTCCTTGTCCATCTCCAGGGGGCCCGTCATAAACTCCATCATGGCCTGCCCCAGAAGGCAGATGCATCCTCCCACAAGAAAAGCCTTCGCCATAGAAGCCCCCAAATTGTGCACCGGCGTGATTTCCTTCACATACCGTTCGTATTTTTTCTTGTCAATCTCCATATCCGATTCCTTTCTGCCGCAACGGTGCCCCGGCACATCCCGCCGGTAAGATCCGAACCTCCCCACGTCCCCCGGCCGTACCGGCAGCGCCGCCTCTACGCCGCCATTCCCCGCCAAAAATACAGAAGCGAGCCTGTCAGCTTTCCCGCCGCAATAAAAAATATCACATAGGGAAATCCCACCGCCAGGCGGACCCGGCGGGAAAGAGTCGGCAAGGCCTTTAACGTCTCTGCCAGGGACATGGCCAGGCATCCCACAAATACTCCTACGCACAGCCCGCCGGCTCCGAGAAAAATCAGACCCGGCACGTCCCCCATGGGCAGCCGGATGTGAAACAGATCCATCAGGTTTCCCAGAATTCCGCCCAGGACAATCACAGTCTCATACAGCAGGATATGTTTTTTGGTTCCGGTCTTTCCAATCAGACGCACAAAAACCCCAATAATCGCCAGAAACGCGTACACACCGGCCGCAATAGTTCCCCCTGCCGAAAGACCGATTATCCCCAGGAGAATCTGTCTAAGCAGTATCAATATTGGACTCCTTTCTGTCCGCATTGGCGATCAGGGTCTTAGAAATATTGTCCTCATATAGCCGCATTTCCACCTCTAAAGGCGTTGGATCCGTGTTCAGCTTCTTAGCTGCCACGTGATTGAAAAAGACCACAATCCCCAATGCCAGCCCGATGCAGTAGCTCACCTCCAGAACGGTAAAGCCGTCGGATTCCGTCCCCATAACCAAAAGGTGGACTTCCCGGAATACATCCGACGCGCTGACATCATTGTTAAACGTCATAATGGCAAATGCCGCCCCAAAAAAGCTCACCCCGCACACAAACAGGGTCTTGGCCCACTGCCAGAGGAGCATAGGCGGGGACGGGGGCTTATACGCAATCACAAAATCCTCTGCCCCCAGAACCTGCACGTCCAGAGACGGCTCCCGCTCCTCCACCATGGCAATCGCATCGACGGCACTCATCACATACCGGTATTTCTGGGCCATCTGAATGTGCATGATCTTTATCGCCCGGCAGCGGTTCATCTTTGCCGCATCCCGGCAGTATACCTCGGCCACGTCTTTTAAAAAAACATCACGGCAGCCAAGCTCCGTCAGCTCCTTGAACTTAATGTATATTGTTTCCTTCATAGCCCGTCTGCACTCCTGGCCTCAAAAGCCCGGTCAGCGGCATTCCAAGCAATCCCGGACCCCGCCGCAGCCTCATCCTCCGCTGCAAATACCGGCTCTGCCGCAAACCCCGGCTTCGTCACAAACGCCGGCTCTGCCTGCATTCCTTCCCCTTCGGTGTTCATAACCAGCGTTCCCTGTTCCTCGAATCCCTCTTCCTGAAAGCCGGAGAACAGACACCACACCAGAACCATGAGAAAAACAATCCCTGCTGCCGCCGCAAAAAATTCTAGAATTCGCTTGCCTAAACCCATACATTCACATCCTTTCCCTCATGGGCATTTCCTCATAAAGGCTTCTTCATGTACAGGGATAGTATGGATTGCGGCCGCATCTTTTATTCATCAAACCGCCTGCGCATTTCTTTTAAAATCCGCTTTTCCAGCCGGGACACCTGAACCTGGGAAATGCCTAGATCCGCAGCTATTTTTGTCTGAGTCTGATTGTAAAAATACCGCCTGAGAATGATTTCCCGCTGCTCCTTTTTAAGTCCCTCCATCAGCTCCCTAAGCACCATCCGGTTGATCAGCACCTCGTGTTCGTCCCGCTTCTCCTCCAGGCGGTCCATCAGGCAGATGCCGCCGTCCTCGCTGCCTCCCACCGGGCGGTAAAGGGATTCCACCTCGGCTCCGGCCTCCAAGGAGGCCGCCACCTCCTCACGGCTGACCCCTATTTTTCCGGCGATCTCGTCAATCGTGGGCTCCCGCCCCAAGGATGCGCTCATCTCCTCCCTGACCGCCCGCACCTTTCCCGCCGTCTCCTTTATGGAACGGCTGACCTTAATCATCCCGTCATCCCTCAGAAACCGCTTGATCTCCCCGGTTATCATGGGAACCGCATAGGTGGAAAATTTCACATCAAAGTCCGTCTCAAACTTATCGATGGCTTTCATGAGACCAATACTGCCGATCTGAAACAGATCTTCCATCTCATATCCGCGCCCTCCGAAGCGGCGTACAATGCTCCACACCAGCCCCATATTGTCCGTTACCAGCTTGTCCCTTGCTGTTTTATCTCCCTGGTGTGCCCGTTTTATCAGTTTAATGGTCTCGTCCATGGGCGTCACCTGCCAATGTACTTTTCCATGCGCACGCAGGTTCCCTTCCCTGGCGCCGACTCCACCTCCAGACGGTCCATAAACGCCTCCATGAAGGAGAATCCCATACCGGACCTCTCACCGGAAGGATCCGTAGTAAACATGGGCTCCATGGCCTTTTTTACGTCCGCAATTCCCCTCCCCTCGTCCTGAACAACTATGTACAGCTTTCTCTCTTCCTCGTCAGCCCCGATTTCCATGGAAATCGTTCCTTCCCCACCGCCGTAGCCGTGAATCACCGCATTCGTCACCGCCTCTGAGACCGCGGTCTTCACGTCGTCAACCTCCTCCAGAGTGGGATTTAAACGGCTCATAAATACCGCTGCCACCACCCTGGCAAACTCCTCATTTTTTGACAGGCTGTCCATCTCCAGCAAAATCCGTTCCTGTCCCATTTTCCTATCCTCCCTCTGATTTTCTTCCCTGTGTCCTTCTCCCGCGGCAAATTGAATCCTATCCCTCTCACCCACCTTTAAGCGCCTCCTCTCTTGTATCATACCCGCCCATCAGCCTTCCTATACCCGCCATGTCCAAAATACGCTTTACCTGCTGTCCGGCGCCGTAGTAGGCGCACCTTCCCCTGCTGGCCGCCATCTGCTTATAGCGGTTTAACAGAAGCCCCACTCCGGAGGAGTCCATAAATTCCGTGTGCGTAAAGTCGAATATAATGCAGTTAATATAGTTTTCCTCCAAAAGCAGATCCGTGTCCCGCTTCATATTTCTGCAATTGTGATGGTCAATCTCCCTTGGCATGTGAACGATCAGTGCATTTTTGCATGCCTCGTAGGTAAAATGTGTGTGTTCCATCCTTCTCTCCTTTTCATCCCCGCAGGCAGTCCGCCTGTTCCGTTCTGCCTGTCCTCCAAATCTGCCGCACAAAAAAAGAGATACCGCCGTCCGCATTTCGCTTTCTCTGCAAGTATCTCTTTCCTGTGCGTTCCCGCTCATACGGCGGGAACGAAGTTTCAAATGTACCCTAATATCCCCGGGCGTTCTGAACCCGGCTCACATATTCCGAATCCGGGAATTCATTCACTACCCGGTCAAACATGACATTCGCATGATCCATATCCCCGGCATCCTGATAGAGCCGCCCGATATAATACATGATCTCGGGGTTATCCGGCCGGATCGTCAGGCTCGCCTGGAAATACGTCATAGCCTGGTCTGTGTTGCCCGCATTCCACTGGGTGAGACCGCTGTCCGCCAGAAGCTGGTACACATTTGTCTCCATGTCCTGGCGCACATTTTCCACAATAGCCTGGATGCCCTCATCCTCAATCAGGTCAAAAGAGGACTGGGCAAACAGCGTGGCTGCGGCCACCAAATCCCCCGTGCGGTAGTTCTGCAGAATCTGAATCAGGCTCTGATACTGAGCCATAATGCTGGTGTTCCCGGTGGTCAGCTCGTCAAGCCTTGTCTGAACCTCCTGAGCCTGGGCCTCCAGGGCGTCATACTCGGACTGGAGCGTTTCCTTCTCCTGGTTGGCCGTGTTCAGCATCTGAACATAGGAGGTGAGCTCCTCATCCCTGGCCCTATTTAAATCCCGCTCCCTGGCCGGCATCATCAGAAAATAAAAAGCCAGCATTCCCAGAATCAGGCCCGCAATGATGTGGAGTACCGTGGAAATTCCCGTATTCTCTTTATACGTGGCGGGGATAATCACGTCGTCATCTTCCATTTTTTTGTGGGAAAATGCTTTCACCATCCGCCGCTTCTCTACCTCGGCCCGCCCTGTATTTTTCTTCACAATCGACATATAATACAGTGCCTTGGGATTGCACTTGTCAATCTGAAGAATCTTGTACAGAGAACGGCCCGCCTTATTGTAATCCTCCCGTCTCATATAAAGGAGGGCTAAAAGCAGATGCGCCTTCACAAAATGGGGCCGCTCCTCCACCACGCGGGCCAGCTGAAGGATCGCCAAGTCATCGCTTCCGCTCTGGGCATGGACGAGAGCCTGGTTGAATGACTTTACATTCTGGCTTTCGATCTCCAGCTGCCCGGGCTTTCTCTGGATCTCCTCCAGATACTCGTCCGCCAGATTGCCCTCTGGCTGGAAATTCATACTGATAACCCACTGGATCAGGGCATCCGCCACCTCTCCATTTTCATAATAAATCAGTCCCAGCAGATTCCTCGCATCAATCTGGTACTTGTTAAAGCGGAGACTCTTTTTTAAACACTGGGCCGCCCCGGACAGATCCCGCACCTTTGCTTTCTCCAGCCCCAGATTGTAAAAACTGTTGGCTATCTGCTGGTTTTTTTTCGCAAAATCCATGTCCACCGCCTATTTCTCATCTCTTTCCTTTAAAAGTTCCATCATGATATCCGTCATGTCCGTCAGGTCGCTCTTTACAATCGCGTCCTCTACCTCTTCCACGTCCAAGCTCGGCTTAAACCGCTCAATCTCTTCCTCAAAGTCAATCATAATTCTTCCTCCTGTCCTGCATGCAAAACGGTCTCTCGCTCCAGCGCTCTGCGCAGCTCCCCCACCAGATACAGGGAGCCCGTGCAGAAGAGCAGATCTTCTCCCGCCAGCCTTCGCATGTCTTTCAAAGCCTCCCCGGCGTCCCGGCAAACCATCACCGGGCAGGACGTCCATTTCTCAAATTCACCGGCCAGCTCGTCCACAGAAACCCCTCGGGGACTCTCCGGAGAGAGCACGCCGATTCCGGCCCAGGAAAAGTTCTGTGCCAGCATCCGCACCATATCCCCGTAGGCCTTGTCCGACAGCGCCCCAAAAAGAAGGTATGCTTTCTTTCCCCTGCGCCCCGCGATCTCCCCCGCTGTCCTAAGGAAGGCATCAATGCCGCCCGGATTGTGGGCACCGTCCAGGTAGAGCCCCGGTCGAATCTGCTCCATTCTTCCGGGCCACGACGTATTGTGGATTCCTTCCGCAATCTGACGGTCGGAAATATTTTGAAAGCAACCGCCGGCCCGCTCTCCAAAGCCGTCCCCTCTGCCGCGGCGCCAGGGATTTCGCAGCACCTCCAGCGTCCGCACTGCCAGCATGGCATTCTGGGCCTGGTAGACAGCCTCAAAAGGAATCGAAAGCCGCAGTCTGTCTCCGCTGAACATATGCGCCGTCACATCCAGGCGGCCCTCCTGGATTCCCTCTACCTGGCAATCCGAGGCCCGCACGGGATAGCGGGCCGCACCTCTGCGGAAAGCCGTATTTTCAATTACCGTGCGCACCCGGGGATCTGAGTCATCAAAAATCACGGGAACCCCCGCCTTGATGATCCCGGCTTTTTCCCCGGCAATCTTCTCAATAGTATCTCCCAGATATTCCGTGTGATCCATGCTGATGGAGGTAATTACCGCAGCGGCCGGGTGCTCCAGCACATTGGTGGCGTCAAGCCGTCCGCCGAGCCCTGTCTCAATCACCATCACATCCACATTTTCCTCCCGAAAAATCACCATCGCCATATAAAAGAGGAATTCAAAAAAGGTGGGATGTCCCATCCCCTTTTCCATCTGCTCACGAACTGCCCGCCGCACCGTCTCAAATCCATTTTCAAAAACAGGCTCGCTGACCATGGCTCCATTGATCAGAAAACGCTCCCGGATATCCACCAGATGAGGGGAGGTAAATGTGCCTGCCTTATATCCAGCTCCCCGGAGCACTGAGGTTAGGAAAGCGCAGACCGATCCCTTTCCATTGGTCCCGGCCACATGAATGGCGGGCCTGTCCCGGTCCGGATTGCCGAGCGCATCTAAAAATGCCCGTATTTCCTCCAGGGAATGCTTCTCTTTTGTCCACATGGGAATCTGACTTAAATATTCCTCTGCCTTCCCCATCCTCTCACCTCTATCTTAACCCAAATTTTCCTTATTATCAACCGCTTATTCTCGCCGCTCTTTGGCAGCAAACGGCAGAATCCGCTTCTTTTCCCCCACCGGAACCTGGGCAAGAATAATCGCGCCAAACATCAGCACGCATCCCAGGATTTCCCTCGAGGAGAGCTGCTGGCCCAAAATCACCCAGCCGGCCAGCACGGAAATGCTGGACTCCAGGCTCAAAATCAGGGAAGCCACCGTGGGGTTCATCCCCTTCTGCCCTACAATCTGCAGGGTGTAAGCCACGCCGCAGGACATAACGCCCGCATAGAGAATCGGCATCCACGCCGCCAGCATCTGGCTGACGCGGGGCTCCTCAAAGAGGAGCATACCCGCGCCTGAGAGTATGCCGCTCACAAAAAACTGGATGCAGGACATCTTCACCCCGTCCACCATGGGCGAAAAATAGTCAATCACCATGATGTGGACGGAAAACAAAAAGGCACACACCAGCATCAGAATGTCCCCCCGGTTGATTCCTCCATCCCCTCCGGTCATACACAAAAGATAAAGGCCCGCCAGGGAGAGCGCTACGGCCGCAGCCATGAGGCGGCTGCACTTTTTCCCAAAAAACAGCCCGATCACCGGGACAATGACAATGTAGCAGGCCGTGATGAATCCGGCCTTCCCCACGGTGGTGTACTGAAGACCGAACTGCTGGACATTGGTGGCCAGACACAGGGCCGCACCGCAGCAGACACCGCCGGTAATGAGGGTTTTCCGATCCCCCAAGACAGCCGGATTTTTCCTGGCAGCTTCTTTCCCGACAGCCTGTTTTTTTGCGTCCGCCGTTTCCCGCGCGTTGGCCCGCTGCAGTCCGGCTGCCCGCTTTTGCCGGGCGGACGGCTTTCCCATAAAAAGGCACAGGGGAATCAGCACCGCGCCGCCCATGAGGCTCCTGACACAGTTGAATGTCAGGGGCCCCACATAATCCATCCCCACGCTCTGGGCCACAAAGGCCACGCCCCAGATGGCGGCAGTGATGAACAGGAGTATCGCGTTTTTCAGCTTCATCCGGCAGCATCCTCCAGCTGGGCCAAACGGTTCTTCACCTGCTCCATCATCTGGGTGTATTTCTCCAGCTTCGCCTTCTCCTGGTCAATCTTGTCCTTGGGCGCCCGGCTCAAAAATTTCTCGTTCTTCAACATGCCGTTGGAGCGGGCCAGCTCCCCGTTCAGCCGCTTCTCCTCTGTCTTCAAGCGCTCGATCTCCTTGGCAATATCCACCAGCTCCGCAAAGGGCATGTAGATGGCGGCTCCCGGGATCACCGCGGACACCGCGTCCTCACTGATTCCCGTCTTGTCCTTTTGAAGAAACACCTCGCTGGCAGAGCCCAAGGCCGCGAAGAATGCACGGCTGCGCTCAAATACGCCAAGAAGGGCCTCCTTTTCCGACACCACGTACACAGATGCTTTCTTGCTGGGCGGCACATTCATGGATGTGCGCACGCCCCGGATGGCCCGCACTGCCTCCTTGATGATTTCCGTATCATGCTCCTCGCCGGCAAAATTCCATTCCTCCTTGTATACCGGCCAGGAGGACACCATGATGGTCTCCTCCTCGTCCTGGAGGTTGCAGAAGATCTCCTCGGTGATGAAGGGCATAAAAGGATGGAGAAGCTTCAACGCCTGGATCAGCACGGTCTTTAAGGTCCAGATGGCAGCAGCCTTGGTGGGATCCTCTTCATTGTAAAGCCT
>CALWBS010000092.1 GCA_944376135.1 uncultured Enterocloster sp. | reverse complement strand
GCAGTGGCCTCCGGAGCCGCGTGCGTAGGTTCGATTCCTATCAGACGCATTTTTTGATACCTTATTTGCATTACACCTTAGAGCCGGGGGAAACCCTGGCTCTTTGGTGTCTGCGGTGATTTTAATGTGTGCCCCGGGCGTATAAGCATTGCATTTTGAGGGGCATTTTGCTAAAATATACCGAGACAGTTTTACTGGCCGGTGGGCAGCAGAGAACGGAGGGCTTATGGCGGCAAAGAGGCGCAGGACCAAGAGACAGGAAGAAGCGGAGAAAGCGGAAAACAGAATAAAATACATACGAATCGGCGTTGTTTTGGGAATTCTTGCGGCCGTGATTGTTCTTATTTTCATTTTGACGAGGATGGGAAACGGCGGGGAAGAGACTCAGACGGCTCAGACAGAGGCCGCAGGGCAGACCGTGTCATCGGACAGCGGAGAGCAGGCCGGAACGCTTCCGGAGAACGGAGAGGCGGACAGCTCCGTGGAGCCGGATAACAATCAGTATATCACGGATTTTTCCCAGTATGAGCTTCAGAAGGATGCGGTTCCCCAGGTGAACCAGCTGATCAGCGATTATTTCCAGGCAAAGATAGACCAGGATGCGGCGCGCCTGTACACCCTTTTTGGAAAGGCGGAGGATGACCGGCTTTCCGAGCGGCAGGAGGAGCTGGAAAATGAGGCGGTGTGGGTGGAGGATTACCAGGATATCACTTGCTACACAAAGCCCGGGCTGACCGAGGATTCCTATGTGGTCTATGTCACCTATGAGGTGAAGTTCCGGCGGGTGGACACCCCGGCGCCGGGACTTATGTGGTGCTACGTGGTGAAGCAGGATGACGGGACGTATATTATACGAGAGAACGTAGTGGGGGACGAGGCGGACTATGTGGCGGCCCAGAACCAGACGGAGGATGTGCTCCTGCTCTCCAAGCAGGTAAATGAGCGGCTGCGCCAGGCGATTGAATCGGACTCCCTGCTGGCCGGGCGCTACAGCGAGCTGAGAAACGGCGCCGTGGTCACGGAGAGCACGGCGGAGGGCGGCCAGGACAGCGATATCCAGCTTCTGGATGAAAACGGCGAAGTGGTTGCAGGCGGAGCGAGCTCCGCAGGGGATGCGGCCGCAGGGACAGAAGCGGGTTCAGGTGCAGAAGCCTCCGGCGCGGAGACTTCCGCAGGGGATGTCTCCCAGGATGCTTCCCAGGCGGAGGACGCCGCTGCGGCGGGGAGTACGGCTGCGGCGGAAAGCCCGGCAGACGGAGGAGAAAGCCCGGCAGATGGCGGAGGGGAGAGTACTTCTGCGTCCGGCAGCACGAGCGGCGGGGACTCTGTAATCGAGCTGGAATAGAGAGGATAATACAGGTATGGATGTAAAGGATTTTGATTTTGAACTGCCTCAGGAGCTGATTGCTCAGGATCCCTTGGAGGATCGGTCGGCGTCCCGGCTGCTTGTGCTGGATAAAGAGACAGGCGCCATCACCCACCGGGGATTTCGGGATATTTTGGAATATCTGAATCCGGGAGACTGCCTGGTGATCAATGACACCAAGGTGATTCCCGCCCGCCTTTTCGGTGTGAAGAAGGATACGGGGGCGAAGATAGAGATTCTTCTTCTCAAGCGGAGGGAAAAGGATGTGTGGGAAACCCTGGTGAAGCCGGGGAAAAAGGCAAAGCCGGGGACTGAGATCGACTTCGGCGAGGGGATTTTGTCGGGAACGGTTTTGGAGACCGTGGACGAGGGAAACCGGCTGATCCGCTTCTCCTATGAGGGGATTTTTGAGGAGATTTTGGACCGCTTGGGCCAGATGCCTCTGCCGCCTTATATCACCCATCAGCTGAAAGATAAAAACCGGTATCAGACGGTGTATGCCCGTCACGACGGCTCTGCGGCGGCCCCCACGGCAGGGCTGCATTTCACAAAGGAGCTTCTGCAGGAAATACGAGATAAGGGAGTGGAGATTGCCGCCGTCACCCTTCATGTGGGTCTGGGGACCTTTCGGCCGGTGAAGGTGGAGAATGTACAGGACCACCATATGCACTCGGAATTTTACATTGTGGAGGAGCAGGAGGCGGAGAAAATCAACCGGACCAAGAAAAACGGCGGCCGGGTGATCTGCGTGGGTACCACGAGCTGCCGCACGGTGGAGTCCGCCGCGGGGGAGGATGGAATGGTGAAGTCCGGCTCCGGCTGGACGGATATCTTCATCTATCCCGGCTACCGCTTTAAGGTGCTGGACTGCCTGATTACCAACTTCCATCTGCCGGAGTCCACCCTGGTGATGCTGGTGAGCGCGTTAGCGGGTCGGGAGCACATTCTTCATGCCTATGAGGAGGCAATAAAGGAGCGGTATAGATTTTTTTCGTTCGGGGATGCCATGTTCATAAAGTAATTTATCATTGACTAACACCCAAAATCCTGGATACAATAATTCCAGAGGGGTGATTTTATGGAGTCTTTGTCAAATGCACGAAGAGGCGAAACGTGTACCATTAAGTGGATGTTCGGCAGTCCGGTGCATCTTGCATGGATGGATGAACTCCATATCCGTCCGGGCAGTCAGGTGACGGTGATTCAGAATACGATGGGAAGCCTGATTGTCGGCGTGGACGGCAGGCGCCTGGCAGTGAGCCGGGATGCGGCGGATCAGATAAAATATTGAGATAAAATATTGACAATCTAGTTAGATAGTGCTAATCTAAAATGCAGTTGGAAATGTTAGAGGTTTCTAACTGCATTTTTTGTCTCGAAAGTTAGTTTAAACTTACTGTTTTTTAATTTGTCAGAAAACGTATTACAAGAAATATAATACAAGAGAGAAATTCCGCAGACCGGCTTTATGGATAGGAGGAAGCACAATGACGGACCAGAAGGAAATGATTATCAGCGAGCTCCAGAAGAATGGAAAGCGCATTACAGACCAGAGGAGGATACTGTTGGATGTGATTCTGGAAGGGAAGTGGTCCAGCTGCAGGGAAATTTAGTATATGGCATCCAAGCGGGCGCCCCCCATCGGACTGGCCACCGTTTATCGTATGGTAGCTGTTCTGGAGGAGATGGGGTTTCTCAGAAAAGGATACCGATATTATTATCCGGGAAACGCAAAAGAAGACAAGAAGGAGAGTTTTTGAGCGGAGACGAGAAGATTTCTCAATAAGAATGGTTCGATTTGACTAACTGTTTGGGGGTCTGCTAGAGTGTACTCGTATCGAATGTAAATCGTACATAAAGAACAGATATAAAATTCTGAAAGGACAGTGATGGAAGATGAAAAAGCACCGGTTTTGGGCGTGGGCCATGGTGTTCTGCTTATTCATGACTATTTACACCGGATACAAACATAAATAGCAGCAGGAGGAAAAGATAATGATAAACGAATCAATGGTAAAAAAGATTGGATTGTTTGCGGGAGGCGTCCTGTTTGGAACTGCAGGGGTTAAAGTACTTGCCAGCACGGATGCCAAGAAGTTTTATATCAACTGCCTGGCCGCGGGACTTAGGGCAAAGGACTGCGTGATGACTACGGCCACCTCCATCCAGGAGAATGCGGAGGATATCCTTGCTGAGGCAAAGGAGATCAATGAGAAGCGGGCCGCAGAGGTCTTTGAGGATGAAAGCGCAAAGGAAGAGAGCGGCGCGGCTGAAGAGACATCCGAAGAGGAAGCGGCGGAGTAAGAGGTACATAGGCAGAATGAAATTTGTAATCAAACATGAGATACGGGGCAGGCTCCGCTTTCATCTGTTCCAGAAGCGGATGACGATCCGCCAGGCGGATATGCTCCAGTATTATCTCACCGCGCTTCCGGGTGTGAAAAGCGCGAAGGTCTATGAGCTCACGGCGGATGCCGCGGTGGTTTACGAGGGAGACCGGGAAGCAATTATCCGGGCGGTGCGGCATTTTTCCTATGAGGATGAGGGGACGGCGGGACTGGTTCCGGTAAACAGCGGGCGCGCCCTAAACGCGGAGTATAAGAGTCGGCTGGTGGGAAAAATCCTGCTGCGGGCGTTTACAAAGCTGTTTCTCCCGGCAGGCATCCGGGCGGCCTATAATTCCCTCCAGGCGGTGCGCTACCTGGCAAAGGGCGGGCGGTGCCTGTTAAAGAGACGGCTGGAGGTGGAGGTGCTGGACGCAACGGCAATCGGCGTATCCCTGCTGCGCCGGGATTTTGACACCGCAGGCTCCGTCATGTTCCTCCTGGG
>CALWBS010000091.1 GCA_944376135.1 uncultured Enterocloster sp. | reverse complement strand
AAAAAATTCCCCGGATATGGTACAATAAAAGCTGCATACGACGCACAGGAATACAGCCGGAGGATGAGAATATGCAGCAGGATGAAAGATTCATGAAAAAGGCCATTGATCTGGCAAAGGAAGCGGTCAGGCATGGCAACGAGCCATTCGGAGCCGTGCTGGTGAAGGATGGCCAGATTGTCTATACAAACGAAAATCAAATCTATACAAAACACGATTTTACGTATCACGCGGAGATGGGGCTGATACGGAATTTCTGCGAAGAGACAGGGATTACGGATCTGCGAGAATACACGCTGTATTCCAGCTGTGAGCCCTGTTTTATGTGCAGCGGGGCTATGGTCTGGGCAAAGCTGGGACGTTTGGTCTATGGGGCCAGCGATGTGGAGCTGTGCGAGCTGATCCATACCCAGGGAAGCCCGTGCAGCCGGATGGTATTTGAAAATTCCGGCCACAGGCCCGAGGTCACGGCAGGGGTATGCCGGGAGGAAAGTCTGGAGGTTTTGCGGGCGTATTTTGCGGACCATAGAAAAAATTAAAATAGTTCGGACGACGGCTGCGAAAAATTGACATCACAGGACGGAAAGGAGCATAAAATCATGGTTAAGACAAATGTTATGCGTCTTTTGAATGCGGCGGGAATTCCCTACAGGGCCGGAACGTATGAGGTGGATGAAAATGACCTGTCGGGGAGCCACGCCGCGGACCTGATGGGCGTGGACCACGACACGATGTACAAGACCCTGGTGCTTAAGGGGGAGAAAAAGGGCTATCTGGTGTGCTGCATCCCTGTGGACGAGGCGGTGGATTTGAAACTGGCGGCCAAGGCGGCAGGGGAGAAGAAGGTGGAGATGATCCATGTGAAGGATATGCTGGCTGTGACCGGATACATCCGGGGCGGCTGTTCGCCCATCGGCATGAAGAAGCATTATCCCACATTTATAGAGGAGACCGCCCAGCTCTACGATGAAATTACGGTGAGCGCGGGCCAGCGGGGTGTTCAGGTAACCCTCTCACCGGAAAAATTGAAGGAATATGTGGGCGGGGAATTTGTGCCGTTAATCGGTCTGTAAAGAAAGGATGGGGAAAGATGAAGCGAGTATTTTTGATTGTGCTTGACAGCGTGGGATGCGGGGAAATGCCGGATGCGGCGGACTTCGGGGATGCGGGGAGCAATACCCTGGCGGCTGCGGCGAAGAGCTCTTATTTTCACATGCCCAATATGAAAAAGCTGGGCTTATTTAATATAGAAGGCATGGACTGGGCAGAGGGGGAGGAGGCGCCCTCGGGAGCCGTAGCGCGGATGAAGGAGGCTTCCATGGGAAAGGATACCACCACGGGCCATTGGGAGATTGCGGGGGTCAGCTCCCCCAAACCTATGCCCACGTTCCCGGAGGGCTTCCCCCAGGAGCTTCTGGACGCTCTTACCCGGGAGACGGGACGGGGGATTCTCTGCAACAAGCCCTATTCCGGGACGGATGTGATCCGCGATTACGGGGAGGAGCACATGCGCACAGGAAAGATGATTGTATATACATCGGCAGACAGCGTGCTCCAGATTGCGGCCCACGAGGCGGTAATCCCCATTGAGGAGCAGTATGCCATCTGCGAGGCGGCCCGCAGAATCTGCACCGGTCCCTGGGCTGTGGGGCGGGTAATCGCCCGGCCTTTTGAGGGGGAATATCCCTTTAAGAGGACGTCCCGCCGCCATGATTTCTCCTTAAAGCCCCCCAAGGCTATCATGCTGGATGTGCTGAAGGAGGAGGGGAAGGAGGTGCTGGCTGTGGGAAAGATCAATGATATTTTCGCCGGCTGCGGCGTCACGGAGTTCGTGCGCACTGCCTCCAATGCGGAGGGCATTGACCGTACTCTGGAGTACATGAAGCGCGATTTCGAGGGCCTGTGCTTTACGAACCTGGTGGACTATGACATGCTCTACGGCCACCGCAATGACGTGGACGGGTACGCCAAGGCCCTGACGTATTTTGATGAGCGCCTGCCGGAGCTTCTCGCTGCCATGCGGGAGGAGGACATCCTGATGGTCACGGCGGACCATGGCTGCGACCCCAGCACGCCCTCCACGGACCATTCCCGGGAATATGTGCCCCTGGTGATGGCGGGAGGGCCGGTACGGGCCGGGGTGAATCTGGGGACGCGTCCCACCTTTTCCGATACGGCGGCCACCATACTGGAGTATCTGGGGGCGGAAAGAAAGGTGGAGGGATGCAGCTTTCTGCGGGAGATTTTATAGAGTGTCGGGGAGGAATGAATTTGGAAAGAAAAACGTTGAAGCGGGAGCGTGAACAGGACGAGGCCCTTGTCCGGGAGGCACTCCGGGGCCTTTCCCGCTCCTATGCGCCTTATTCCCATTTCCACGTGTCTGCGGCCCTGCTGTGCAGGGACGGGAGCGTTTACACGGGAAATAATATTGAAAATGCCGCTTATTCCGCCACGGTCTGCGCGGAGCGGTGCGCCTTTTTCAAGGCGGTGAGCGAGGGAAAGCGGGAGTTTGCGGCGATCGCCATCTGCGGGGGAAAGGACGGGGCGGCGGAGGACTATTGTCCGCCCTGCGGGGTGTGCCGCCAGGTGATGCGGGAATTCTGCGGGCTTTCCTTCCGGATTCTTCTGGTGAAGGGAACCGGGGAAAGAAAGGAGTTCACCCTGGAGGAGCTTCTGCCGGAGAGCTTTGGACCGAGCAATCTGGAGTAAAGGCGGCTCCGGAAAATCAGAGGAGGCGGAAGCGGTTCCGACCGGCCTGTCTGACAGGAGAGGAGGACACATATATGCGGATGTATGACATAATTGAGAAAAAGAAGCGGGGCGGTACTCT
>CALWBS010000090.1 GCA_944376135.1 uncultured Enterocloster sp. | reverse complement strand
AGGGGTATGCCCCGCGCTGGTCTGATACGCTGGGACATGAGATGCTCTATGCGCCCTGCCGTTCCCAGCACTCGGATATGGTACTGCGCTTGGCTGTTCCCTATTATGGAATGCAGGAGTTTCTTCCAATGCTGTTTCCTGCCGTGATTGTCAGCTTCCTCATTACGCTGGGCATATCTATTATTTTCAGCCGCCGCTTTGCCTCCTCCATCACGCAGCCTCTCCAGGACATTTCCCGGGAGATGCTCAAGGTACGGGGGGACTACGGGGATCTTCATTTTGAGACTTACAAATATCCGGAGATCAATGTGATAGCTGAGACAACCATGAAGATGTCCCGCAATGTGAAGGAGTATTTAAACCAGATTGAGAAGGAGCGGCAGATCCGCCAGGAATTTTTCAGCAATGCCTCCCATGAGCTGAAAACTCCTATTACCTCCATTCAGGGATATGCGGAGCTCTTGGAGAGCGGGATGATCCAGGATGACAGCATGAAGCTGGATTTTGCCCGGCGCATCAAGAAGGAGGCCCAGAATATGACCGGGCTGATCAACGATATTCTGATGATTTCCCGTCTGGAGGCAAAGGATGCACAGGTGGTCTTCTCCAACGTGCGCATCAGCGTCCTTCTGGAAGATATTCTTGACAGCTTAAAGCCCCTGGCCGCTCAGAATCAGGTGTTTCTCCATGCGGACTGCCAGCCCATCTCTATCGAGGCCAATCCCCAGCAGATGAAGGAGCTTTTGGGCAATCTGCTCACCAACGCAGTGAAATACAACCGGCCCGGAGGGCAGGTATGGGTGCAGATTCGGGAGCAGGGGGACGCAATGGTTCTTCGGGTCAAGGATAATGGAATGGGAATCCCGGAGGAAAGCCTTGACCGGATTTTCGAACGGTTTTACCGGGTAGATAAGGGCAGAAGCCGCAAGCAGGGCGGCACCGGGCTGGGATTGTCTATTGTAAAACATATTGTGAGCTTTTATCACGGTACCATCCGGGTCTCCTCTGAGATCGACAAAGGTTCTGAGTTTGTGGTGGAGCTTCCTTTAAAACGCGGCAATACGGAAGAGTTATAGAAAAAGGCTGCTGTGCCTGCGGCGGATAGGCCGAAGGGCACGCAGCCTTATTTGGCAAACTATACAAGTTTCTGGAAATACTCATATCCGTCATTCTGATGCCGCTGCACCAGCTTCTGGATTTTCTCCGTGGGAGAGAGGGTGGCGCTGATGGAGCGGTCATGGTTTAAAGAGTTGATGATGGCGGCTATGTATTTGCTCATATCTGCCTCCAGATACCATTCCCTGTCCAAAAGGTCCTGGGGCCGGTAATTTAAGTTGGTGGTGATGACGTAGTCCAAATATCCTTTGTTGTAAAACTCGTCAAATTTTTCCAGGCCGTTGGTGAACAGGCCGAAGGTGCAGCACACAATGGCTTTCGCGGCCTTTCGCTCTTTTAATGCCTTGCAGGTGTCCAGCATGCTCTCGCCGGAGGAGATCATGTCATCGATAATCAGCACGGTCTTACCCTCCACTGAGGAACCCAAAAATTCGTGGGCCACGATGGGATTGCGCCCGTTTACCACCCGGGAATAATCCCGCCGCTTGTAGAACATACCCATCTCTACCCCCAGATTGTTGGCCAGGTATACGGCCCGGTGCATGGCTCCTTCATCCGGGCTGATGATCATTAAATGCTCCTTGTCAATGGTGATGCCCGGCTCCCGCTTGAAGAGGGCCTTCACAAACTGATAGGTGGGCATAAAATTATCAAACCCAATCAGGGGAATGGCGTTCTGCACCCGCGGGTCGTGGGCGTCGAAGGTGATGATATTTTTTACCCCCATGGCGGCCAGCTCCTCTAATGCCATGGCGCTGTCCAAAGACTCCCGCTTGTTGCGCTTATGCTGACGGCTTTCATAGAGAAAGGGCATAATGACATTTACGCGGTGGGCAGTGGAAGCGCAGGCGCCTATGATGCGCTTTAAGTCCTGAAAATGATCGTCGGGGGACATGTGGTTCATATATCCGCTGACGGTGTAGGCGATGCTGTAATTCATCACATCCACCATGGCAAACACATCCGTGCCCCGTACGGATTCTCCGACCACGCCCTTGGCCTCGCCGGTGCCGAACCGGGGACAGGTGCAGTTTAACAGATAGGAGTCCACGTCATATCCGCGGTAATGCAGATCTTCCTTGCGGCGCTTTAACTCCTCCATATCGTTGCGGCGGAACTGCACGATATGGTCGTTTACCTTGGAGGCCAGATCCCGGCAGCTCTCCAAAGCGGCGATTTTTAACGGGGCGACAGGAAGGGAATCATTGAATACAAAATTATTAGCCATGAAAGCTTTGCTCCTTTGTTCAGATTCAGATTGGCTTTATCTGCGGCAGTGCCTGACGCCTGCCGTCACATATTTTTTATACCATTTTCCGGCAGAACGGTCAAGCGGTTCCCGCGGTTTCTACCGAAACGGCGCTTCACTTACAAAAATCCATTGTCAATTTCCGGCAAACTTGTTATGATAAAAGGAAAGATGGGGACGGCGGGGAACGGACGCCGTCCCAAACAGTTAAGGAAACGGAGTTCTGTATGAAAAAGAAAGAAAAAGGCCATGTCATTTCCGCAGTGGAGCCCGGCTCTATCGGGGAGGAGCTCTCCTTAGAGCCCGGGGACCGGCTTTTGGCGGTGAACGGGGAAGAGGTGGAAGACATTTTCGATTATGAATATTATGTGGAAAGCCCTTCTGTCACACTTTTGGTGGAGAAGGCCTCGGGGGAAGAGTGGGAACTGGAGATTGAGAACGAGGGCGAGGATTTGGGCCTGTCTTTTGAGAATGGCCTCATGAGCCAGTATCGCTCCTGCAGCAATAAGTGCATTTTCTGCTTTATCGATCAGATGCCTCCAGGAATGCGGGAAACCCTGTATTTTAAGGACGATGACTCCCGCCTCTCCTTTCTTCAGGGCAACTATATCACATTGACGAACATGAAGGAGAAGGATATTGACCGGATTATCCGCTTTAAGCTGGCTCCGGTCAATATCTCCGTGCACACGACAAACCCTGCGCTCCGTTGCCGGATGCTGAACAACCGCTTTGCGGGAAAGACGCTTTCGTATATCGACCGGCTGTTTCAGGCAAAGATCCCTATGAACGGGCAGATTGTTCTCTGCCGGGGAATCAATGACGGGGAGGAGCTGGAGCGGACCATTGCGGATTTATCGGCCTATCTCCCCTATATGGAGAGCCTTTCCGTGGTTCCCGTGGGCCTTTCCAAATACCGGGACGGCCTCTATCCTCTGACGCCTTTTTCTAAGGAGGAGGCAGAAACAGTCATCGAGCAGGTAGAACGGTGGCAGAAGAATCTTTTCACTGCTCATGGAACGCATTTCGTCCATGCCAGCGATGAATTTTATATCCTGGCGGAGCGCTCCTTACCGGAAGCGGAGCGCTACGATGGCTATATTCAGCTGGAAAATGGCGTGGGCATGCTGCGGCTTCTTGCGGAGGAGGTGCGGGAGGCCTTGAAAGAGGATTGGGGAGAGCCTGCGGCCGGGGAGGTCTCCGTGGCTACCGGGATTTTGGCCTATCCCTATATCAGCCGGATTGCGGGCTGGGTGCAGGAACGGTTCCCCGGACGTGTGATCCGGGTCTACGCGGTGCGCAACGATTTTTTCGGTCCTCTCATCACGGTCAGCGGGCTGCTCACCGGGAAGGATATTACGTCCCAGTTAAAAGGGGCACGTCTGGGGAAATATCTTCTCCTGCCGGAGAATATGTTCCGGGCCGGGGAGGAAGTTTTTCTGGACGATATGACCCGGTCGGATGTGGAAAATGCTTTACAAGTGCGGGCACGTATAGTAAAATCAAGCGGACATGATTTGGTTTCGGCCCTCCTCTATCCCGACCGGGAGCCTGAGGAAGCGGCTTCCCCTGCTGCGCCGGGCGAAGCGTACGGCTATGAGGGGTACGAGCTGAAAGGAGGAATAGAATGAGCAAACCAGTGGTGGCGATTGTGGGAAGGCCCAATGTAGGAAAATCCACCCTGTTTAATGTGATAGCGGGAGATACCATTTCTATTGTGAAGGACACGCCGGGCGTCACCAGAGACCGGATTTATGCAGACTGCACCTGGCTGGACATGAATTTTACCCTGATTGATACAGGGGGAATCGAGCCGGAGAGCCGGGATATCATCCTGTCCCAGATGCGGGAACAGGCAGAGATTGCTATTTCCACAGCAGATGTAATTATCTTCATCGTGGATGTGCGCCAGGGCCTTCAGGATGCGGATTCCAAGGTGGCGGACATGCTGCGCCGGTCAAAGAAGCCGATTGTCCTGGCGGTGAACAAGGTGGACAGCATGGCCAAATTCGGCAATGATGTCTACGAGTTTTACAACTTGGGAATCGGAGATCCTGTTCCGGTATCCGCGGCTTCCCGTCTGGGAATCGGTGACCTTCTGGATGAGGTGACAAAGCATTTCGATGGGGAGAAGATGGAAGAGGAGGATGATGACAGACCCCGTATTGCGGTGGTCGGAAAGCCCAATGTGGGAAAGTCCTCCCTGATCAACAAGCTTCTGGGCGAAAACCGGGTGATTGTCTCAGACATTGCCGGCACCACCCGGGACGCAGTGGACACTGAGATTGTGCACAATGGAGTTCCGTATGTGTTTATCGATACGGCGGGCCTGCGCCGCAAGAGCAAAATCAAGGAGGAACTGGAGCGCTACAGCATCATCCGCACCGTGACCGCGGTGGAGCGGGCGGATATCGTGGTGGTGCTAATTGATGCGGCGGAGGGCGTGACGGAGCAGGACGCCAAGATTGCCGGCATCGCTCACGAGCGGGGCAAGGGCGTGATTGTGGCGGTGAACAAGTGGGATGCGGTGGAGAAGAACGACAAGACGATCTACCAGTATACCAATAAGCTCAAGGAGGTTCTCTCCTTTATGCCCTACGCGGAGTATATTTTTATATCCGCGGCCACGGGCCAGCGGCTGGGAAAGCTGTTTGAACTCATCGACGCGGTGCGCCAGAATCAGAACCTGCGCGTGGCCACCGGCGTGCTGAACGAGATTATCACAGAGGCCGTAGCCATGCAGCAGCCCCCGTCTGATAAGGGAAAGCGCCTGAAAATCTATTATGGCACTCAGGTGGCGGTGAAGCCTCCCACCTTTGTGATTTTTGTGAACAATAAGGAGCTGATGCACTTCTCCTACACCAGATATCTGGAAAATCAGATTCGAAGCGCTTTCGGTTTTAGGGGAACGCCGCTAAAGTTCCTCGTCCGGGAACGGAAAGAAAAAGAACAGTAACAAGAGGAGCAAGGGGGAATCCAAGTGACTGAGCGCATTGTGTGTCTGCTGGCCGGCTATGTGTGCGGCCTGTTTCAGACAGGATTTATTTATGGGCGGATACATGGAATTGATATCCGCAGATACGGAAGCGGAAATCTGGGAAGCACAAACGCCCTGCGGGTTCTGGGCCCAAAGGCCGGGGCTACGGTGTTTGCGGGGGATGTGCTGAAAATCCTGATTCCCTGCATTCTGGTGCGGGTGCTCTTTGCCTCCCGGCCGGATGTTACGCATGTGTATATGCTGTATACAGGTCTGGGAGTAACGCTGGGCCACAATTATCCTTTTTATCTGCAGTTTAAGGGCGGCAAGGGCATCGCGGTTATGGCAGGGCTTTTTGCGGCGGTAGACTGGAGGCTGGCAGCGGTCTGCCTGGTGGTTTTTGCGGTGATTGTGGCTGCTACCCGGTATGTGTCCGTGGGTTCCCTGGCGATTGCGGCTGT
>CALWBS010000089.1 GCA_944376135.1 uncultured Enterocloster sp. | reverse complement strand
AGTGGGCGTGCTTCACGCCAATATACCGATCCGCTCCATTTCGAACAAGGGGCTTTTTTGATGTTTTTAGACTACGATTTCAGACATTTCAATTTTCGGCTTGTTTTATATATGATCGCGCTGAATGCGATTGGCATCCTGGTAATTCGGAGCGCCACCAATCTGGACGAGGAAGCGGTAGCCAGACAGCTCATGGGTGTTTTGGTAGGACTTTCCCTTGCTGTGGGACTGTCCCTCATCGATTACCACCGGATTTTGAGTTTTGCTCCGGCTATATACGCCGCCTGTGTTGCGGCTCTGGCAGCCGTTCTTGTCTGGGGCAACTCCGTCAACAATGCGCGGCGGTGGATTGAAGTGCCGGTGATCGGCCAGCTTCAGCCCTCGGAATTTGTGAAGATTGGACTTATCATTACCTTTTCCTGGTATTTCATGAAATACCAGGAAAAGATTAATCAGGTAACTACGGTGCTCATAGCGGCCCTGCTCTTTGCAGTTCCGGCCTTTCTCATTTTTGAGCAGCCCAACCTGTCCACGGTTTTAGTGATCACGGTTATGGTTCTGGGCATTGTATTTGCCAGCGGCATCAGTTACAAGTGGGTGGGCGGCACGATTGCGGTTGTGGTGCCCATGACGGCCACCTTTATCTACCTGCTGCTGCACGGCATGATTCCTTTTATCAGGGAGTATCAGGCCGGCCGTATTTTGGCCTGGTTTTATCCGGAGCGCTATGGGGAGCTGCGCTATCAGCAGGACAATTCCATCATTGCCATTGGCTCCGGAGGCCTCACCGGCAAGGGCCTTTTCAATACGACGATAGCATCTGTTAAAAACGGGAACTTTCTATCAGAAGAGCAGACAGATTTTATCTTTGCCGTCATCGGCGAGGAATTGGGATTTCGGGGCTGCGTGATTGTAATTGTCCTGTTTTTGCTGATCATATATGAATGTCTGCTGATTGCCGCCAGGGCAAAGGATCTGTCAGGCAGGCTGCTGTGCGCGGGCATGGCTTCTCTGATTGCCTTTCAGGCTTTTGCGAATATCGCCGTTGCAACCGGTATTTTCCCAAACACCGGGCTGCCGCTGCCCTTTATCAGCTATGGGAGCAGCTCATTAATCAGTATTTTTATCGGTATGGGACTGGTGCTGAATGTAGGACTTCAACGAGAAACACGACACTTTTAATCCAAGGAGGGTTACGTAACATGACAATTGGTTTGATTGCCCATGATGCAAAGAAAAAGCTGATGCAGAATTTCTGCATTGCATACAGAGGAATTTTGAGCAAGCATACGCTGTACGCCACAGGGACCACGGGACGGCTGATCGAGGAGGTTGCCAACTTAAATATTCACAAGTATCTGGCCGGTCATCTGGGGGGGATGCAGCAGATGGCGGCTCAGATTGAGCACAACGAGATGGATCTCGTGATTTTTCTGCGGGATCCCCATAACCCCAAAACCCATGAGCCGGATGTGAATATCGTTGTGCGCCTGTGCGACACCTACAACATTCCTCTGGCCACCAATCTTGCCACGGCAGAGCTCCTCATTAAGGCTCTGGACCGGGGTGATATGGAGTGGCGCGAGGCATTCCGGTGATGGGAATAAAAATGTTGGCTGCCGGTTTTGCCGGTGCGGTTTTTCTGTCTTTGACAGGATGCACTTCCTCCATGGAGGAACCCTATGTCCTTTCGGAGCGGATTCCCTCTCTTGCGGATGCCGCCTCCGGGGCAGGGTATTATGCTCAGGCGTTTGCGGAAGACTTGTGCGTGGTTACGGATGAGGCAGTGTTTGACGAGGATCTTGTGACCTCCGAGGCAGGGGCTCTTTTTGATGAGGAGGACCGGGAGGTGCTCTACAGCAAGGACGCCTTTGAGCGCCTGTATCCCGCCAGCATCACAAAGGTTATGACAGCCCTTGTGGCAATTAAATATGGAAATCTGGCGGACCAGGTCACAGTGACCGAGGACGCGGTGATTACCGAGTCGGGGGCGACTTTATGCGGAATTGAGCCGGGGGATGTGCTCACGCTGGAGCAGCTCCTGTACGGTCTCATGCTTCCTTCCGGGAATGACGCCGGCGCTGCTATCGCGGTGCATATCGCCGGGAGTATTGAGGACTTTGCGGACTTGATGAATGAGGAGGCGGCCCGAATCGGCGCTGTAGACACGCACTTTGTCAATCCCCATGGTCTCCACGATCCGGATCACTATACCACAGCCTATGATCTGTACCTTATTTTTCGGGAGGCCATGAAGGACACCACATTCCGAAAGGTCACAGGCAGCACGGCCTACACTGCTTCCTATCGGGACAGCAGCGGGCAGACCGTGACAAAAACCTGGAAGGGCGGGAACTGGTTTATGACCGGAGAGCGGGAAACCCCAGCGGGACTCACGGTAATCGGGGGAAAGACAGGCACCACCCAGGCGGCAGGCTACTGTCTGATTATGGCGGAGGAGGACGAAGCGGGAGGGGAATATATTTCCGTTGTTCTCAAATCGGACAGCCGTCAGGCTCTTTATGATAATATGGAAAATATAATTTCTATAATTGACAAATAAGTCATTGCGTTTTCTGAGAATTTGTACTATAATTAAGATAATCTAAATTTATTTTTTATACAACATATATAACTCAAGGAGGAGATTGGTATGGTTCAGATTATTGCAGGAAAAAAAGGTAAGGGCAAGACCAAGCATCTGTTGGATATGGCGAATGTCGCGATCAAGGGAGCCAACGGAACAGTGGTTTATCTCGACAAGAGTGCCCAGCATATGTATGAGCTGAATAACAAAATCCGTCTCATCAACGTGAATGAATTTCCCATCACAAGCCCCGAGGCCTTCTTAGGATTTCTCTGCGGCAT
>CALWBS010000088.1 GCA_944376135.1 uncultured Enterocloster sp. | reverse complement strand
GAAGGCCGGAGAGGCTGCGGAAGGAAAGGCTCAGGCTGAGGCGTACCACGGCAGCGTAGTGCCGGCCATGGCAGCCCTGCGCGCTCCGGTGGATAAGCTGGAGATGCTGGTCGACAAAGACCTGTGGCCTATGCCCAGCTACGGCGATTTGATTTTTGAAGTATAGGGATTCGGAACACGGCGACGTGGTTCCTGCTTAAAATAGGAAAAATAGGCAGAGAGAAAAGCGGCATTTGCGATGGACTGCAGATGCCGCTTTTGCGTGCCGAAAAAATTAAGAATTATTCAAAGTTTTTACGGATTAAAAGTAAAAACTGTTGAATAGTTGAAAGTTTTTGGCCATACTATTGAAAGGGATAAGGAGGCGAGCGATATGATTATTCGAGTGCAATATATGAATGCGCTGAGAACCTACCGCGATGTTCCGCTCGTTAAGATATTGGCGGGAATCCGGCGCTGCGGAAAATCTACGATTTTGGACATGCTTCAAGAGGATTTGCTGAAATGCGGGGTTGCTGCCGATCACATCATCAGTATGCGCTATACATCGGAAGAGTTTGACGATGGAATGACGGACAAGGATATGTACAACGGCATCAGAGCGCGGATGACGGGTGAGGGACGCTACTATCTTCTGCTGGATGAAGTACAGGAAATTGACGGTTGGGAAAAAGCAGTCAACAGTCTGCTTGAAAATGCAGATACCGATATTTATGAGACCGGCACCAACTCCAAGCTGATGGCAAACGAGATTTCCACGTATTTGACGGGACGGTATATTTCCATTCCTGTTTATACCTTGTCATTTGCCGAATATCTGGAATTTAAAAAATCGGGTTCCCGCTCCCAAAAGGAACTGTTAAATGACTACCTGCGGTTCGGCGGTTTCCCGATTGTGGCACTGGGCAGCTTTGACGAGCGCTCGGCCTATCAGATTGTAGAGGGAATTTATAACTCTGTCATCATGAACGACATTACAAGGCGGCATACGATTACAAATTTTGATTTGTTCAATCGTGTTGTAAAGTATATCGTCGAGAATGTCGGCAAGACTTTTTCTGCCAATGCCATCGTGAAATTTTTGAAAAGCGAGGGGCGTTCCCTGTCTGTCGAGGCGGTTTACAACTATCTGAACTGGCTGGAAAAAGCGTTTGTCATCTATCGCTGTCAGCGATATGACCTGCAGGGAAAATCGGTTCTGAAAACACAGGAAAAATTTTATCTGGCCGATGCCTCTCTAAAATACTGTATTATGGGTTTTAATCCGAAGTCCATTGCCGCTATGCTGGAAAACATCGTGTATTTTGAACTGCTGCGGCGTGGTTATGAGGTCTACATCGGGAAGAACGAAACGAAAGAGATTGATTTTGTGGCTGTACGGCGCGACGAGCGCATTTATGTGCAGTTGTGCCGCAGACTGCCGGAAGAATCAGACCGGGAGGTCGCCAATCTCCTTGCGGTCAAAGATCACTATCCGAAATACGTAGTAACGCTGGACGAACTGGCGGCAGGAAACATTAATGGGGTTAAGATTGTGCATTTGGGGGATTTTCTGCTGAGCCATGGGTACTAAATAATACCATACAGGTTTTGCTTGCAATTTTGCAGGGCTGTGCTATAATGTTCATATCTTTTAAATATAGAGAATATTTGAACATGATAGTTCATGACATTGGGCAAAAAGGGGGAAGCCATATGGACAGACACGGCCTTATATGCCGGACAATATTGGAACAGCCGGATGTGACCCAGCGGGAGTTGGCCCGCCGTCTGGACGTGTCTCTGGGAACCGCCCACAGTCTTTTAAAGGAGTGCATGGAGCAGGAACTGATTCGGGAAACCGAACAGGATGGAAAAAAGAAGTGGGAGCTTCTAGAGAAAGGGAGGAAGCGTCTGGCCCCGTACAAGGTGGATGGAGCTCTGATTACTGCAGCGGGTTTTGGCTCCCGGTTTGTCCCGCTGACCTTTGAGACGCCCAAGGGGCTTTTGGAGGTGTTCGGGGAGCGGATGATTGAGCGCCAAATCCGGCAGCTCCATGAGGCCGGGGTCTACGACATTACCATTGCCGTTGGATATTTGAAGGAAAAATTCGAATACCTGATCGACAAATACGACGTAAAGCTTCTGTACAACCCGGAATATAAAAACAAGAATACGCTGGCAACGGTGTACCATGCCAGAAATATCCTGAAAGGGCGGAATATGTACTTGCTGTCCTCGGATAACTGGATGCGGGAAAACATGTACCACGGGTATGAGTGCGGGGCGTGGTACAGCGCGGCTTTCCAGAAGGGCGACACCAAAGAGTGGTGCCTTACCTTTAACAAAAAGGGAAGAATCCAGGACGTGACCGTGGGCGGCAGGGACCAGTGGGTGATGTACGGCCCGGTGTATCTTTCAAGAGAATTTTCCGAACAGTTTCTGCCGGTGTTGGAGGCCTACTATGCGGCGCCGGGAACGGAGCAGTTCTACTGGGAGCAGGTGTATATGGACATGCTCTCCGGGGAGGCCAGACACCGTCTGGAACGGGAGGGCCTGGCCCGGGCAGCCGGCGAGGCAGGCGCCGGACCGGCGGATCAGTGGGACAAAATTGAAATGTATGCCAACTGCCAGCCGGACGAGCAGGTGTATGAGTTTGAGAACCTGGAGGAGCTGCGCCGGTTTGATACCCGGTATCAGAACCATTCGGACAATGAGGCCATGGAACTGGTCTCAAAGGTATTTAATGTGGCGGAGAGTGAAATACAGGATTTAAAATGTCTGAAATCCGGAATGACGAATAAATCCTTTCTCTTTCGCGTGGGGGAGAGGCAGTATATCTGCCGGGTGCCGGGGCCGGGAACCGAACTTCTTATTAACCGGCGGCAGGAAAAGCAGGCGTACGACGCGGTTCAGCCTCTGAATCTGACGGAGCGCGTGATTTATATGGATGAAAAGACCGGATATAAGATCGCGGAGTATTATGAGGGCTCACGGAACGCCTGCGCGGCGGATTGGAAGGATATGGAGCGCTGCATGGAGATTCTGCGGCGCCTGCACCGGTCCGGTATCCGGGTGGGACACCGATTTGATATACGGGAGCGGATTGATTTTTACGCCAAGCTCTGCCGCAGCCACGGGGGCGTGCTCTTTGAGGATTATGACCAGGTGCGGGCGTGGATGGACTGGCTGATGGACACGCTGGACCGGATGGAGATGCCGGAGTGCATCTGCCACATTGACGCCAACGTGGATAATTTCCTGTTTTTGGAGGACGGGGAAGTGAAGCTCCTGGACTGGGAATACGCGGGGATGTGCA
The DNA here is from genome assembly GCA_944376135.1 of uncultured Enterocloster sp. Taxonomy (GTDB): domain Bacteria; phylum Bacillota; class Clostridia; order Lachnospirales; family Lachnospiraceae; genus Enterocloster. The sequence goes on along the minus strand of CALWBS010000088.1, from coordinate 11,147 downwards.
ACCCCATCATGGACATCTCCATGTGCGCCATCTACTCCTACTATGGGGAGGAGGATATGGAGCGGCTGTTTCGCCTCTATCTGGGCCGGGAGCCGAGACAAGACGAGCGGTTTGCCCTTTACGCCTGCGCGGCTCTGGGCGGCTTTCTGTGGTCCCTCTGGGCGGTGTACAAAAAGGCTCTGGGAGAGGAGTTCGGGGAATACACCCTTATTATGTACCGGTATGCGAAAACGTATTATAAAAAGTGCCGTACCGAACATTTATGAAAATCGTAATAAAATTGTCACCAAAAGCAGTGCGCTTTGTGATATAATCAAGTCAATGCGTGCGGCCGACAGGTGTGCTGCCGCGGATGCAAGAAGGAGGATGACATATGGGACGTAGGAAATACTTTGCGGCTGTTTTGGCTGCGGGTATGGTCAGTGCGATGGCTCTGGGCACTTCGTTTACATCGTATGCGGATGACGGGTGGACCAAGACCAACGACCAGTGGACCTATATTTACAACGGACAGGTTCACACGGGCTGGCTTCAGACCAGCGAGGGATGGTATTACATGGACCTCGCGGACGGGCATATGACAACCGGATTCAAACAGATCGACGGCAAGTGGTATTTCTTCCGTCCGAATGGTCTTATGGACACCGGCTGGATTAATCCGGAGTACGGCAAGTGGTATTATCTGCTCTCCGATGGAACTATGGTCACGGGCTGGCTCAAGATTACCCAGAACAATACCAGCGATTATTATTTTATGCGGGGCGACGGCTCCATGGCTACGGGCTGGCGGGAGATGGACGGTGCCTGGTACTTCTTCCAGGACAACGGCAAGTGCGTGGTGAACTCCTGGGCACAGATCAAGGGCGACTGGTATCTCTTCGGCACGGACGGCAAGATGATGACGGGCTGGGCCAAAGTGGATTCCGATTATTATTACCTGAATACGGACGGCCGCAGGCTTACCGGATGGCTTACGGACAGCAACTGAAATAAGTATTATATGGACCCCTCCGATGGAAAGATGGCGGTGGGATGGAAGCAGATTGACGGTGCGTGGTATTATTTTGACGGCAGCAACGGTCATATGATGACCGGATGGATCGTGGTGGATGGAAAGTACTACTATCTCAACCCGGCCAATAATGGAAAGATGATTGCCGGAACCACAGCGAATATCAACGGCACGGATTATACATTTGACGCCAGCGGCGTGTGCCAGAATGCCAGCGGTGTATCGGCTCAGACGCCGGGGACAGCCTCCACGGGAAGCGTTTCCGGGGTGAACGGCGGGCCGGGCGTTTCTAGTTCCGGAGTCAGCAGCGCGGCGCCGGGCAGCAGTACATCTGGCTCGGGAAGCAGCAGTCCTTCCGGGAACAGCAGCGCCAATACGCTGCAGGCAGGAAGCACTGACGGACGGGGCTGATAAACGGTTTGAAAATTCAATACGGGGGGTGTTGCGGCGGATGCTGATGACGCCCCCCTGTTTTTTTGTCCTGGTGGATGGGATAAAACAAAGCTACATGCGCCCGGCAGACGGGTTTTCAGAGTAAAAAGAGAAAGGGAGAAACAGATGAAGGGGAGAAAATACACGATGAAGCGGTGGAAGCGGACGGCTCTGGCGGGCGTTTTGGGGATCAGCATCCTGATGCCGGCGGGAACTGCCTGGGCGGCGGGGCCCGGCGAGACGGGAGCGTCCGCCGTGGTTTCGGGCGGACCGGGGGTTCAGAGCAGCCAGACTGCGCCCGATACCTCCAACAGTACGCAGACCAGTCAGACGAACCCGTACGCTTGGAAAAAAGTAAACGGGGTATATCAGATGCCTGACGGCAGTGCTATCACCGGCGTGCTTGCCAGGGGAATCGACGTGTCCAGATGGCAGGGGGAGATCAACTGGAGCCAGGTGGCTGCGGATGATGTGTCCTTTGTGATGCTGGGAACCCGGTCTAAGGGGGCTGTCGACCCGTATTTCCACACAAATATCCAGGGAGCTGCTGCAGCAGGCGTGAAGGTGGGCGTGTATATCTATTCTCTTGCCACCACGCCTGAGATGGCGGTGGAGGAGGCGGATTTCGTTCTGAACCTGATTCATGACTATCCCGTATCCTACCCGGTCGCTTTTGATATGGAGGACTCTACTCAGGGCGCTCTGTCGAAGGAGGAGCTGGCAGCCATTGCCAACGCTTTCTGCAGCCGGATTTCCGAGGCGGGATATTACCCCATCATTTATGCCAATGACAATTGGCTGGCGAATAAGCTGGATATGAGCTTGATGGATTACCCGGTGTGGGCGGCGCGCTATTCTGCAAGGCCGGCGTACCAGAATCCGGTTATGTGGCAGGCCACCAGCACGGGATCAGTAAACGGCATCAGCGGAAATGTGGATATTGATTTCCAGTTTGTGGATTTCACCTCCGTCATTCCGGCCAATACATGGCGCACTATCAATGGAAAAACCTATTACTACCTGAATTATCAGAAGCAGAAGAATGCCTGGGTGCAGGACGGAGGAGATTGGTACTATATGGATGGGGAGGGCCTCGCATCCACGGGCTGGCTCACACTGTCCGGAAAGAGTTACTACCTGGATGACACTACAGGAAAAATGATCACAGGCTGGAAGCTGGACGACGGCAAATGGTACTACTTCGGCGGTTCCGGCGCTATGGACATTGGCTGGATTAATGACGGGGGCGTGTGGTATTACACGGGCCCAGACGGCGTGATGCGCACGGGCTGGCTGGACGAGGGCGGCCGCCGCTACTATCTGAACAGCTCCGGCGCTATGGCCGTTGGCTGGACAAAGCCGGACGGGAATTGGTATTACATGGACGGTTCCGGTGCGATGCAGACGGGATGGATCAACGACAAAGGCACCTGGTACTACACCAATTCCTCGGGCGTAATGCAGACTGGCTGGCTGGAAGAAGGCGGGTATCACTATTACCTGCGGGGCGACGGCTCCATGGCGACGGGCTGGCGTGAGATGGATGGCTCCTGGTATTACTTTGACGGTTCCGGGCATATGGCCACAGGCATCACAGAAGTAAACGGGTTCCACTATTATCTGGACCCCTCCACAGGACGGATGGCTGCCAATACGGTGCTGGAGCTTAACGGAACCAGCTACCAGGCGGATGCCTCGGGCGTGTTAAGCCAGGTAGTCTCCGAGACACAGGATGGGACAGAGGCGGCTGCGCAGACACAGGCGGGTGCCCAGTCCCAGGAGGAAACCCAGAGCGCTTCCGCTGAGGCGCCGGGAACGTCCCAGAGCACTGGGGTTTCCGGCGGACCGGGCGTGTCGGGAGGCCCGGGAGTACAGGCAGAGACGCCAGATGTGGTGATCACTCCGGTGGGATAAAAGCAAAAGGGGCTGTGAAAGCGCGGCCGATCCCTGTCAGCAGGATAGGGCATCAGCCGATGTCCTTCACAGCTTTTTTTGTGCATTGATGAAGGGCAACCGCAAGGAACCATCCAAGACCGGTTGCAATCCCTACGCCTGCCAACCCTGTTCTTCCCGCCAGCTGCCAGGAAACAATCACCCGCAGCGTCAAGTGCAGGGCTGAGCAGACTGCGGGGATATGGATGCGCCCGATTCCCTGGAAATAGCCTACGTTGGCGCAGCCGATAAAGCACAGCGGATAAAACAGGGAGACAGTCCGCAGGTAGGAGACGGCGGGAGCTAGGGATTCCTCATCACCCCTGGGCAGCACCCAGCTGCAGAGCGGATCGGCGCACGCGAACAATAGAGCGGCTATGACTACCCCGAATATGGCAAGCATCCGGAAGGCGGTCTCAGTGCCTGCCTTCACCTGTTTATACGTTCCCGCCCCTGCGTTTTGGCCTATATAAATAGATTCCGCCGCGGAACCGCTGTCACCGAACGAATTTGCAAACCCTTCGATGCGAGTGGCAGCGGTGTACGCATTGATAGAAGCGGTGCCGAGGCTGTTCACCACCCCCCTGCACAAGCAGCTTGCCGATATAAATGCTTGCCTGCTGCAGTGCGGCCGCAAACAGGTTGTATGCAAAGCATGCCGGAAGCCCGATCAGAATAATCCGGAGATACGATTTTACGAGTTTCAAGAGGGAATCAGGCGTTTGGATTAACCGCAATAATGGCTCCAATGCAAAAATAAAGACAGCGCTGATGCAGACCGCAAAAATCTCCCCGAAAAAAACAGCCTGAAAAAATTCACTGCGAAAGATTTTCCAATCGCCCTTTCCGTACAAATGAGATAGTTGGCGCTGATTTCGGACGATATATACTATAAAGAGGTGGAGACAATTCCGGCGTTCAGGGAGCCCATGGTCTTGCTCACTTCGCAGCCGCATCATTCGGCGGAAATTTCCGTGCATCCCACGCAGCTCAACCCCCAGCAGGAAATCCGGCTGCCCTGGAATCCTGAGTATGATGTCTGGCATGATTTTTGGTTCTCTCCCACAGCTCACGCGCGGGCGGTTATTGACCAGATGAGTCTTTTGGAAGAGTTCCTGCTGCGGGGAGACTGCTGGGCCATCGTCCCTGTCTCGGCCGCCAGGGTGATTGCAAAGCAGGGGAAAATGAAGGTCTGCAAATTGGAGGACGGGCCCTCGCCGCGAATTATTTATTACCTGCAGAGCCAGCGCTCCTGCCGGGAGCCGGTCCGCGCATTTTTGTCATGTCTGCGGGAAAGCCTTCTGCAGAATCCGGATATCGAGTGCCTGCTGTGAGAGAACATCCATACGCAGAAAAATTTTGTGCTGTGAGGGGCTGGATTGTCATATAGTGATAATAATAGACCAGCGGGCCGGAGGGAAAGAGAACGTATGAAGCTTTTGTATGCGCTGGGCCTGCTGGCGGCTGTGTGTGCGGCGGATCTGTGTATCCTGCGGGCTGCGGGGGCGATAGGATACAGGGAATGCCTGACCGTACAGGAGGCAAAGGGATTTGTCGCGCTCACCTTTGACGACGGCCCCCACGGGGAGGACACGGCCCGCCTTCTGGACGGGTTGTCCGAGAGGGGAATAAAAGCCAGCTTTTTTCTCATGGGACAGAGCATACCGGGGCAGGAGGAGCTGGTGCGCAGAATGAAGGAGGAGGGACATCTGATCGGCAACCACGGCTACGGCCACACCCCGCTTACGGAGCTTAGCGGAAGGGAGGCGGCTGAGGGCCTGGAAGAAACAAGCCGCCTGATTGAGGAGATCACGGGGGAGGAGCCGGAATATGTGCGGCCGCCCTACGGCAAGTGGAGCGAGGAGCTGGAGGCCGGGGTGGAGCTGACGCCGGTACTCTGGTCCGTAGACTCCATGGACTGGAAGCTGCGGGACAGGAGGCAGATTGTGGACCGGGTATTGAAAGATGCGGGGAATGGGGATATTATATTAATGCACGATATATTTCCCCAGTCCGTGGACGCAGCTTTGGAGCTGGCGGACCGGCTTTCCGAGGAAGGATATGTATTTGTGACAGTGGACGAGATGCTCGTGGACTGAGAGGCGGGCCACGGACGCCTGCACGGGCGGAGAAAGAGGACAGAAGATGGATTTATTTGACTATATGCGGGAGAATCAGATGGAGAAGGAGGCGCCTCTGGCCTCCCGGCTTCGTCCCCGGACCTTGGACGAAGTGGTGGGACAGCAGCACATTATCGGAAAGGACAAGCTGCTCTACCGGGCGATCAAGGCGGACAAGCTGGGCTCTCTTATTTTTTGCGGGCCTCCGGGAACGGGAAAGACCACCCTGGCCAAGGTGATTGCAAATACTACCAGCGCCCAGTTTCGGCAGATGAATGCGACGGTGGCGGGCAAAAAGGATATGGAGGAAGTGGTGCAGGCCGCAAAGGATGCTATGGGCATGTACGGCAGGAGAACCATTTTGTTCATTGATGAAATTCACCGCTTCAACAAGGGACAGCAGGATTATCTCCTGCCATTTGTGGAGGATGGGACGCTCATCCTCATCGGAGCCACCACGGAAAATCCGTACTTTGAGGTAAATAAGGCGCTGCTCTCCCGGTCGCGGATTTTTGAGCTTAAGCCTCTGGGAAAAGCGGACATCCGGGAGCTGATTCACAGAGCGGTCTATGACCGGGAGCGCGGGATGGGTTCTTATGACGCGGTGATCGATGATACGGCGGCGGAATTTCTGGCGGATGCGGCGGACGGGGATGCCCGGGCGGCTCTCAATGCGGTGGAGCTGGGCATTCTTACCACGGAGCGGGGGGCGGATGGAAAGATTCATCTGGATCTGTCTGCCGCCCAGGAGTGCATCCAGAAGCGGGCGGTCCGGTACGATAAGGACGGGGACAGCCACTATGACACCATCTCTGCCTTCATAAAAAGCATGCGGGGGTCGGACCCGGATGCAGCTGTATACTATCTTGCCCGGATGCTCTATGCGGGGGAGGATGTGAAATTTATCGCCAGGCGCATCATGATCTGCGCTGCGGAGGATGTGGGGAATGCGGACCCGCAGGCTCTGACTGTGGCGGTGAGCGCGTCCCAGGCCGTGGAGCGCATTGGCATGCCCGAAGGCCAGATTATTCTCTCGCAGGCTGCGGCCTACGTGGCCTGTGCGCCCAAGAGCAATGCGGCTTGTCAGGCCATCAGCCGGGCGATGGCGGCGGTGAAGGAGAGCGGAAGCCTGCCGATTCCCGTTCATCTGCAGGACCGCCACTACAGCGGGGCCGAAAAGCTGAGAAGAGGGGAAGGCTACAAGTATGCTCACGACTATCCTAAACACTATGTGGCGCAGCAGTACCTTCCGGACGGCCTGCGGGACGCTCGCTTTTACGAGCCGTCGGAAAACGGATATGAAAAGCGCATACGGGAACATATGCAGTGGCTCAAGGAGCAGTGACGAATCCTTCGGAAAACAAAAAATACATCTTTACAATTCTGTGCTGACAAGTATATAATAATTGTAATAGTTCAAGTCCCGAACTATTATAGTGAATGTACATATATGGATTTGCCGGCGGCTTTCTGTATGCGGCCGGCAGTCTGTCAGTTCCAAATGATTTTTCCAGATCAGGAATCAATCCCGAATTTTATTTAATGAGGAAGAAAAAATCATGAACATTATGGCGTCCCTGCAAATGGGGACAGTATATGCCATTTGAATTGAAGGAGAGAGAATATGCGAGAAAAGTTACAGACCCTTCCCCTGTCCGAGCTGAAAGAGCTGGCCAAGTCTCAGGGAATCAAGGGATTAAGCTCTCTGAGGAAAGCGGAAATCATTGAGCTTTTGTGTCAGGCGGCTGAGGAACACCCGCAGGTGAAGCCGGCGGCGGCAAAGACCGCGGAACCGGACACAGGGGAGAAGCCGGCAGAGACTTCCAGACCGGCGGCCAGGACAGAGGAAAACCGGAGCACGGAGACCAGAGCTCCCAGACAGGAAGGAAGAAGCGAGGGGAGAAACGGCGATGTGCGCAGAGCGCCTGCCAGGCCGCACGATAAATTTGGACAGCAGAGAAATATGAATAACAAACCCCACAGCGCGGGCACAGCCGGTATGGCGCCCAGCACCCCGGCCGCCGCAGACAGCGGGGAGGCGCGCATGTCCAAGGCAGAGCCCAAAAATGACGGGGTGGGTCTCACCAGCCAGGATTTAGCGGAGCTTGACAGCGGAATTGAGGCCAACGGAATCCTGGAGGTCATGCCGGATGGATTCGGATTTATCCGCTGCGAGAATTTCCTGCCCGGTGAGAATGATGTGTACGTGGCACCCTCCCAGATTCGGCGTTTTAACCTGAAGACAGGAGACATTATTGTGGGAAACCGGCGGATTAAATCCGCTACGGAGAAATTTGCTGCCCTGCTCTATATCCGCACGGTGAATGGCTATCCTTTGAGCGTCACGGAGACGCGCCCCAATTTCGAGGATCTGACGCCTATTTTCCCCAATGAGCGTCTTCATATGGAGATGCCGGGAGCCAAGACGACCGTGGCGATGCGGATTTTGGATCTTTTGGCACCCATCGGAAAAGGGCAGAGAGGCATGATTGTTTCCCCGCCCAAGGCAGGAAAGACAACCCTCTTAAAGCAGGTGGCAAAGGCCATCACCACCAATCATCCGGATATGCATTTGATTATCCTTTTGATTGATGAACGGCCGGAAGAGGTGACGGATATCAAGGAAGCCATTGTGGGCCCCAATGTGGAGGTGATCTACTCCACCTTTGACGAACTGCCTGACCGCCATAAAAGGGTATCGGAGATGGTGACTGAGAGGGCCAAGCGGCTGGTGGAGCACGGCAGGGATGTCATTATTCTTCTGGACAGCATTACCCGTCTGGCAAGAGCCTACAATCTGACAGTGCCCCCCAGCGGCAGGACTCTTTCCGGCGGTCTTGATCCCACGGCTCTTTATATGCCTAAGCGCTTTTTCGGCGCGGCCCGCAACATGCGGGAGGGAGGCAGCCTTACCATCCTTGCCACGGCTCTGGTAGACACGGGAAGCCGGATGGACGACGTGATTTACGAGGAGTTCAAGGGAACGGGCAACATGGAGCTCGTTCTGGACCGGAAATTATCCGAAAAGCGGATTTTCCCGGCTATTGATATATTGAAGTCAGGAACGCGGCGGGACGACCTGCTTCTGACGCGTGAAGAGGCGGAGGCTGTGTCGATTGTGCGCAAGGCAACCAATTCTCTAAAGCCGGAAGAAGCGGTGGAAAAGATTCTTGACCTCTTTGCCAGAACCAGAAATAATCGGGAATTTGTGGAGATGGCTAAGCGGATTCGATTCTTCTAAATTCTTGGAGGAGAAAATGGGAAAAATCGCGCTTTTGGTTCCCAGGGAGGAGATGCTTTACCAGGCACACAATATCCTCCAGGAAAAAAAATATGCGGTTGGGGACATGCGGGTTATACAGACGGAAAATGCGGTGATGGAGGCCAGAGATGCCATCGGAAAAGGCGCCTCCATCATCATCGCCAGAGGCCTTCAGGCCTCCATGATTAAGCAATATACGGATGTACCTGTGGTGGAAATTGTGGCTACGGCCCAGGAGATGGCCCTCCTGGTGATGCGGGCCAGACAGATCCTTAAAAAGGAGCGCCCCTTTATTGCGGCCGTGGGATTCAAAAATATGTTCTGCGACATGCGGTATTTTGACTCTATCTATAATATTAAGCTGCGGACCTATTTTGCGTCCCACCCTCTGGGGCTGCGGGACACTGCTTTAAAGGCTATAGAGGACGGGGCGGAGCTTTTAATAGGGGGAGATGTGGCGGTGGAGGCGGCTAAGGAGGCCGGTCTCCCCTCCCTTTTTTTGTCCAGCACCGAGGATTCCATGCGGGTGGCCTTTGCCATGGCGGAGAGCATGGATTTTGCCATGGGTGTACAGAAGAGAAGCAGCGCCCGGCTGGAGGCGCTTTTGGACTATTCTTTCAACGGAGTGGTGAATATTGACCGGGAGGGAAGAATTACTGCGGCCAACCCGGTCATGAAGGACATCTTAGGACAGGGCGGGGAGGAAGCGGTGGGAAAGCTGCTTCCCGAGGTATTCTCCGACATTGACCGGGAGAAATTCAGCCAGGTGCTCAAAGGTGAGGAGGAGAGCTATGCCTCCTTTATGGATGCCAACGGAACCCCCGTCTTTGCCATATTGGCCCCGGTGCGGGTGGGGGAGGAGGCGGAGGGCGCGATTCTCACCTGCCATAAGGTCAGAAGGCAGCGGGAGGAGCGGCCGGATCTGCCGCAGAAGCAGAAGTATCCGGGGCTTACGGCTTCCGGAAGCCTTTCCATGGCAGTGCAGAAATCCAAGGCTATGCAGGACTGCATCCGCCTGGCGCGGCTGTATGCCCAGGCCAGAGAACCGGTGCTCATCCTGGGGGAGGAAGGGACGGAGCGGCGTCTTCTGGCAGAGGGAATCCACAATCTGGGAGCGGCTTCCGGCGGCCCCTTTTTTGCTGTTGCCTGCAGGGGCCTTTCAGAACAGCAGCAGGAGGAGGCGCTTTCCGGTGACAAGGGGGCTTTTTTCATTGCGGAGGGAGGGACTCTGTATCTGGAGGATGCGGAGGCGCTGTCTCCTCTGTGCCAGGAGGATATATGCCGTCTGATTCGATACCGGAGGGGAGGCAGGGATTATCAGAATCCGCGGCCGGTGCGCATACGAGTGATCGCTTCCAGCAAAAAAAGCCTGGAGGAGCTGGGCAATATGGCGGTCCGGGGAAGCTTAAAAATGGAACTTTATTACCTGCTCGCCGGTCTGGTTTTAAAGATTCCGCCGCTGCGCAGCCGGCCTGAGGACCTGGAGGAGCTCATCCATCAAGGGGTGAAGGAGGCTTTTGACCAGTACGGAAGGTATCATAAGATTACGGCCGGAGCCTATAAGCTTCTGCGGGAATACGCCTGGCCGGGAAATCTCCTTCAGCTTAAGGCGTTCCTTAACCGGATGGTTCTGACAGCGGACAGGCACAGTATCGATGAGATTCTGGTGGGACGCCTGCTGGCGGAGCTGTATCCGGTGAGCCTGTCTGACTCCGTAAAAGGCGCGGAGGAGAAAGGGCAGGAGGCGGCAGAATTGACGGAAAGCCGGGAGGCACGGGAAATACTCAGGGTTCTGGCCGAGGAGGCCGGCAGCAGGGAGCGGGCCGCGGGACGGCTGGGGATCAGCAAAGCCACCTTGTGGCGGAAAATGAAAAAGTACAAGATTCAGTGAGCGGAAAACCGCCGTGCAGGGAATGAACTGTGCGGCGGTTTTTGTGCAAAGAACCGCACTGCCTGCCGCCGCAACTATTAGAAAAAGTTAGTGTAACTCTTGATTTTAAGACGTTTACGGAGGGGAGGGACTATATTATAATGAGTTTGCGTTAAAATAACAGTTAATCTTCAAAAGGAGAGATTGAATTGTATATTTCTATACTACCAAAAAGGAGGGATGAAAAACATGATAAGCAAAACACCAGTGGTAACTGAGATGCAGGTTATCCCTGTGGCGGGCTACGACAGCATGGAGATGACCTTGAGCGGGGCCCATGCGCCTCTCTTTACCCGGAACCTTGTGATGATCAAGGATAGCTCCGGACACACGGGCATCGGGGAAATCCACGGCGGGGAGTACACCTGCGGCTGCCTGAACGCCTGCATCCCCCTGGTGGTGGGACAGGAAATCGGAAAATACCGGGCCATCCTGGGCGCCATCCACCGGGGCGGAAAA